>MGXW01000101.1 GCA_001801495.1 Gammaproteobacteria bacterium RIFCSPHIGHO2_12_FULL_37_34 | reverse complement strand
TCGAGCAGGCGATCACGAATCTCTTCAATCGTTTGTTGACGTTCTATTTTGTCACCGATTTGATATGCCTTTTCAATATCCACTTGACATAATGTTGCGATATGCTGCGGAAGTACGTTATCCATCGCAGGCGGCGCCCATTCCCATGTTGTACTACCAGCTTCAGCCACCATCTCTTTTATTACTCGAATAACTGTTTGCATTTCTCGATGAGCAAACATCACCGCATCTAGCATAACTGATTCGGGTAACTCTTTTGCTTCAGATTCCACCATCAATACAGCATTTTCTGTTCCAGCCACTACCATATCAAGTTGAGATGTTTTAAGTTGGGTGAGCGTAGGATTAAGCAAATAATTGCCATCCTGATAGCCAACACGCGCGGCAGCAAGATGACTGCCTACGGGTAACCCAGAGAGTGCGATAGCAACTGAAGCACCAATCATTGCTGGAATATCAGAATTAATCTCAGGATTCAGTGATAATACAGTTGCAATCACTTGCACTTCAGAATGAAACTCTTTAGGAAATAAAGGACGCAGGGGTCTGTCAATTAAGCGTGAAACAAGTACTTCTTTTTCACTAGGCTTTCCTTCACGTTTAAAATAACCTCCTGGTACGCGACCAGCAGCATAAGTGCGCTCTTGATAATTAACAGTTAAGGGGAAAAAATCTCGTTCTTCTTCTGTGCCCTCCGCCGCTACAACCGTTACTAACACGACTGTGTCATCCATTGTTACCATCACAGCTGCTGTTGCTTGGCGAGCTATCCCACCTGTTTCTAAAGTTACAGTATGATTACCGTATTGAAATGATTTTTTAATAATAGCCACAAATAATACCTTAAAAAGTTAATAAATATAGAGATGTCTGATGAGAAAACATCCTGGTATGTTGATCTGATAAAAATTCAGTCACGAATATCGCGAATATCGAGATCTTTAATTACAAGTTGATAACGTTTTGGATTGGTACGTTTTAAATAAAGCAGCAATTTTCGACGTTGACTAACAAGCTTTGTTAAGCCATAGCGCGTATGGAAATCATGTTGGTGAATCTTTAAATGTTCTGTTAAATTACTAATGCGCGCTGTAAATAAAGCAATTTGTACCTCTGGCGAACCAGTATCACCACTACTTCGCTGAAAAGGCTTAACAATCTGCGCTTTGGCGGCTGCTGCTAACACCATGAATATACTCTCCACTAAACTTGATAAAAACATTAAGGTTGGTTATTTTAACGGGGAGCTCGACGAGTAACAAGCCTTTTTGTCGATTTTGTCGATTTTTGTCTACCTCTATTCGTAATATTTTAACTTTTATATGCTATTTAACCTGAACAATCAAACCTCTATAAGGAGGAGGTGCCTTTGCCAAATAGCCTAATAAATAAGAGTGTGGTGTTCTTATTGAGCAGTCTCTTCCCACTTTTAGCCATAGGAAAAACAAGCAGTGAACCCCTGCAAACGCCAACTTTCTCTGTGGTTTCACACCTCACAAAACTGGATTCCGTTCTATATGATCTTTATCCTTTCTCTGTCATGTATTATTACGGAGTAACATTCAATAACCCATTAATTGATGTACTTACCATACACCATCTGAAGCGCTGGCCTGAACATATTCAATCCCTGGAGCTCGCTTATACGCTCAGTGAAAAAAATGCTGTCAGGCGTTTTTTTAACCCTCTTGTTGAAGTTGTGCAACTTGCTGGAAATGTGACTCTACGTAATGGTACAGATGAGCCCACCATTTACGAATTCGATCCTTCTATTATGTTCAGATGGGCAAATTTTCCATGGAATCACTACATCAATACTTCTTTCGCTTTAGCAGAAGGTATCTCTTATGATACTTTCATTCCTGCTGTAGAAAAAAAAAATAACGCTCATACCAAGCATTTACTTAATTTTATGGTGGTAGAACTCACCATTGCTTCTCCTCGCTATCCAAGATTACAACTGGTTATGCGTATTCATCATCGCTCAGGTGCCTTTGGTCTTTATCATGCAGGAAATACTGGTTCAAATGATTTAGCATTGGGGATACGATATTTGTTCGATTAACTTGTTTTCGTTAGAATAAGGCTCTCGCTATTTAGACTGACTATAAAAAAATCATGTTAACCACACAAAATTTAAGTTGTGCGCATCTAAACCACCCATTATTTTCTAATCTTTCTTTAGAATTAGCCGCAGGCGAATTATTGTTGGTTGAAGGACCAAATGGTTCGGGCAAATCAAGTTTATTGCGCCTACTTGCCGGGTTAGCTACTCCTTCGCAAGGTACTATTTTGTGGCAAGGGCGATTAATTAATGAAAATGATTTGGCTTACGCTAAAAATCTGCATTATCTTGGGCATGCTAACGGCCTAAAACTCGGATTAACAGTAATTGAAAATTTACAACTCTTAAGTTGCCTTGCAGCTACTTCTACAAACGATACTCCAACCATCCTCTCGCTACTGCGATTGACACAAAACCAACATACTCCAGCAAAATTTTTATCTGCGGGTCAAAAACGTCGTCTAGCTTTAGCAAAATTATTTCTTTTTCCTAAAAAATTATGGATCTTAGATGAACCCTTTACTGCTCTTGATAAAGAAATGCGAGCATTATTACTGTCACAATTAACAACGCATGTACAAAACGGCGGAATAAGCGTGATGAGCTCTCATCAACCTATTCTTATAAAAAATATTCCTATAAAAAATGTGTGGTTAGGTGTATGACATTGAGAACAATCCGGTTACTGTTTTATTTTGAATTATTATTGTTGTTGCGTCGCTCACAAGAGTGGTTATACCCGCTCGCATTTTTTATCCTTGTGGTTAGTTTATTTCCTTTAACATTTGCGCCTGATCCTAAAGTATTACAAACATTTATTCCCGGTTATATTTGGCTTGCGGCATTGTTTGCAAATCTATTAGCTATAGATACTATTTTTTTTGATGAAATTGAAGATGGTCATCTTGAACAACTTTTTCTTAGCCCCATTCCTTTAACTTTATTAATAGTTATTAAATTATGTGTGAAATGGTTAGTCGCTGAATTACCACTTATTATATTGACTCCTTTATTGGGTTGGATTTTTAATTTATCTATCTTCGTTATTATTGCTCTTTGTATGAGTTTATTATTAGGTACGCCTGTATTGATGTTGCTTAGTAGCTTGTGTGTAGCATTAACACTGGGGTTACGTCAACAAGGTGTGTTGCTTGGTTTACTTATTCTTCCGTTGATTACACCTGTACTAATCGTGGGGGTGGCTTGCATTCAACAATATCAAGCAGGATTCTCTATTGTAGGACCACTAGCATTTTTAGCTGGGTTATCTATGTTTGCTATGACATTACTACCTTGGGTGATTGCTACAACGTTAAGAATCAGCAGCCATTTCTAGGTTTAAACATTTCCTAATGGCTTAAACGCTTGAATATTCGTTTGTGCTCTTCCTAAAATCAATGCATGAATATCTGCTGTTCCTTCGTAAGTTTTAACCGTCTCTAAATTCACCATATGACGCATCACCTGGAAATCTTCCATAATGCCATTGCCGCCATGAATATCACGAGCTTCGCGAGCAACATCGAGCGCCGTCAATGTGGAAAAACGTTTCATTAAAGAAATCATTGGAGTATCTGCTCGTCCTTCATCTTTTAATCTACCTAAACGCAAGCAACCTTGTAATCCTAGTGCAATATTGGTTTGCATATTTGCTAATTTCTGCTGAATAAGTTGATTAGCAGCAATAGGATGACCAAACTGTTTACGAAAAAGCGCATATTGTCGTGCAGCATGCCAACAAAATTCCGCAGCTCCCAATGCACCCCAAGCAATGCCATAGCGCGCATGATCTAGGCAACCTAGCGGGCCTGACAAACCATCTGCCAAGGGAAGCTCGTTTTCCTTTGGCACACATACATTATCCATCACTACTTCACCCGTTAATGATATCCGTAAACTTAATTTGCCATGCATCATAGGGGTGGATAATCCTTTCATGTTTTTTTCTAAGATAAAACCACGAACTCTATTTTTATCATTGCGTGCCCACACAATAAAAAGATCCGCAATGGGAGCATTAGTAATCCACATTTTGCTACCCTTTAAGATGTAACCATCCTCAGCTGATTTGGCATGGGTATCCATACCCGCTGGATCAGAGCCGTGATTGGGTTCGGTTAAACAAAAACAGCCGATTAATTCGCCGCAAGCCATTTTTGGTAAATATTTTTGTTTTTGTTCTTCATTTCCATATGCATGGATAGCGTGCATACTTAAACTAGATTGCACACTTGCGACTGATCGGTAGCCAGAATCAACACGTTCCAGTTCACGCATAATTAATCCATAAGAAACATAATTAATACCAGCACAACCATATCCTTGAATAGTTGCACCAAGCAATCCGGCTTTTCCCATCGCACGCATTAAAGCAGGATCAAAATGCTCTTCATGAAAGGCTTTGATCACTTGGGGTTGCAATGTTTCTTGAGCAAACGTATGCGCAGCATCACGAATCATGCGCTCTTCTTCAGTCAGTTGATCATCAAAAAATAGTGGATCATCCCATTGACTACCCATTTAGTAATCTCCCATCATTAATCATTACTACACGCTGACATCGATGACTAATATTTTTATCATGAGTAATAATAACAATACTACGTTTTTCTTTATTATTTAGCTCTGTCAATAATGTCATGATGTCATTCCCTGTTTGTGAATCGAGCGCTCCTGTTGGCTCATCCGCAAGAATAATATCAGGATTGCCTACTAAAGCCCGAGCAATTGCAACACGTTGCTGTTGTCCGCCTGATAATTGGTTGGGATAATGATGCGCAACATGTGCAATATGAACCCTTTCCAACATATTCATGGCTAATGTTGTCGCTTCAATGCGAGCAATCCCTCGATAAAATAATGGTAATAAAACATTCTGCAAAGCTGTTGCTCTTGGTAATAAAAAAAAAGATTGAAAAACAAACCCGATTTTTTGATTACGAATATCAGCAAGCTTCTGTTCAGATAATTGCGATACATTTTGTCCAAGAAAAAAATAATCGCCGGTTGTACAACGATCCAGAAAACCAATAATATTCATCAACGTTGATTTTCCTGATCCGGATGGTCCCATAATGGCCGTCATCTCTCCTCGCTGTAATTGAAAATGAATACCATTTAAAGCAGTTAATATTGTTTCGCCAACCCGATAAGACTTGGTCACCTGATGTAATTTAATAAGGGATGGCAATTTTATCTCCTGGTTTTAATCCGGATAAAATAACAACAGATTGGGCGGTGGTTATTCCCGTTTTAACCGCGACCTCCTGTAATGTTTTGCTTTTTTCATTATAAAGCCTAACGGTACTCATATTGTTTTTTTCATTAATTGCAGCAATAGGCACCATGATACGAGATTCTTCTTTGATATCAATCTCAACTTTTGCGCTCATTCCAACATGAATGCGTTGTTGTTGTTCTTTTGTTAATTTAGGCACAACCACTTCAACAGAAAAAAAAGGTAACCCCCCATTTGCTCCTTCCCCTTGATGATCAATGCGTTTTATCTCGCCAATTAATATATCATCAGGGAAAGCAAGTCCTGTCACTTTTACTAATTGACCCGATTGAAGTTGATTGACGGTTAATTCGTTTACTTTTATGTGCACCGTTATACCATTCATATCGCCTATAATAGCCAATACATCACCTTGTTTAACAGCGTCTCCTTTAACAATTTTTTTGCTCTCATCTTCATTTCTATTTGAAAACAAGATTAGTCCTGTTGTTGGTGCAAGAACACGAAGATTTTCGGAATGCTTATTTAAATGCATGGCTTCGATAATGTTATCAAAATCAACGATGGTCAAACGATCAAAATCAATATCTTGAATGGCTGCTTGATCAGTCAATCCCTCTAGCGCATCTTTAGCTTGTAACAAGGCTAATCGATTACTGTAAAAATTAGATTGTTTCATTTTAAAATCATCGTCTGATATTAATAAATGTTTATGAAGAAACTCGGCTTCAGATAATTGCGATTTGCTAGTATTAAATTCATTTTTTGCTTTAACATATTGAGTAAGTGCGGCTTTATAATCTGTTAAAAATTTAGTGGAGGAAAGCGTAAATAATAATCGTCCCGATTGAACCACTTCACCATATTGGAAAGGCATGTCAAGCACAACACCGTCTGCGGGACTCGGTATAACAATTGTTTTTAGCGGTTGGATGATCCCGGAATAAAACAAGGTATGATGTACAATTTTAGATTCTGTAGGAATAATGGTTTGATTCTTTTTAATATCTTCGCTTGAACAAGCTTGTTGGAATAAAAAAATAGTTAATAAAAATAGTTTGAATTTCACTTACACCCCCAAACATTCTCTTGCTTTCTGTTTTAGAATCTCACTTTAACGTGCCACGTTCTTAACGTATGACCAGTTAGCAAATCTAAATTAACCAACGCTTTTAAATACCCAATTTTTTCTCTTAGTGAAACTTGTTGTGCTTGTATTAATTGTAATTGTGCTGATTGTAATTCAAGGCTATCAATTAACCCATGCAAATATTTTTGATAACTAATAATATAGGTTTGTTTTTGTAATAACTGCGCGTCTTCGGCAAATTGTAAAGCGCGTTTTGCACTCACCACCATATTCCAGCCATTAATAGCATTGGTTTCTTTATTCCATTTCTCTTGCACTAAAGCAAGCTCCGCTTGTTTCAGTGCAATTTTTGCATTCAAAACAGCTTGTTTTGTTAATTGATCATCAATGGGTATGTGTAAGCTCAAACCAACCCCTTGGGTTAAATAAGGATTGTTAAATAAACCACTAATTCCAGCACGTTGTCCAGCATTAGTAGTATCTGATACGTTTCCACTCGTCACATTAGCTTCCAGATTTAATTGCCAACGGGTATTATCTTGAGCAGTGAGTAATGCGCGTGTAGTTGACCCATGTAAAACAATCTGATCCACTTGATATTGAATATCATTTTCTAGTGTCAGCTGCTTGACAGCAGATAGAGCAGGCAGCGTATATTTTTTAATTAAATTTTCAATATGAAGCGATGTAAATCGAATATTTGTATTTGGATCCATGCCAATTGCCGTCAACAAAGCATAGCGTGCTTGAATAAGATTATTTTTATCTGTTTCCAATTGTGCTTTTGTTCTTGCCTGATCCGCTTGAACCGTCACTAATTCATTTCCTGCTTTACGACCCGCTTTAATATATTTTTTGGTTTGCTCGACTGATTGCTCGGCACGTTTTGCTGCATCTTGATCAATAGCAATATTCTGCTCCGCTGCCACCACATCCAAATAAGCGTTAATAACTGCCGTAATGGTTGTACGTAACGTACCTTCTATGGTTAAACGTGAAACAATTTCTGAATCACGCGCATTATGAAGTGCAGTTTCAACAATTGCTTTACCAAAACCCCGCATTAATGGTTGCATTAATTGTAACGATAAACTGGGATGATAATGATCTGTGACAGGATTGTTAGAGTAAAGATTAAATTCCGTGCCAATTGGTGTTTGTAATGAAACACCAGGTTGAAGATTATAATTACGCGAATAAGTTGTTGGTTGGTCTGGTATGATCGATCGCGTTAGGCCAGCTGAAGCTTGAAGCGAATAATGCAAATCAAATTGCCACTCCTCAACATGCAAATTAAATTTTTGTAATACATAAGAAAGCTGTGATTCTTGCACATTTGGATTAGAACGAGCGGCAATTAAAATGGCCTCTTCTAATGATAATGTAATCGGTTTGGCTGCATATATTTCGATGCTGCAGCTGATAGAGATAATAAAAATTGTTACAAGATATCGAATGCTTCGTGCGTGCATTGCTTAAGAGACTAACTCAACATGTTTTGCATGAACATCTCGTCTCAATCGATTTTTATTTGTATGTCGTTTAATCGCTAATTGAATAAGATGTGTTAGCAAATTTGTATAAGAAAAACCAGAGGCGTTCATTAATTTAGGATACATGCTCATTTGTGTAAAGCCAGGAATAGTATTAATTTCATTAAAATAAATTTGTTGTGTTGTCATTTCCAAAAACAAATCAACACGCGCCATACCTTCGCACTCGAGTATAATAAAGAGCTTTTTCGCAATGGATTTAGCTTTCATTGTTAAATCATCTGAAATAATAGCAGGAATTTCCAAAATAGCGCCATTCTCATCTAGATATTTTGCTTCATAAGAATAAAACTCATGCTGAGGTTTTATTTCACCAATCACACTAACAATAGGATCGGTATGGGGTTCCAATGATTCAAGAACAGCAACTTCTAATTCGCGCACCTGCAAAGCTTTTTCTATTATCACTTTAACATCAAAGCAAAATGCTTCTTCAATGGCCAAAGCAAGCTGGTCTACTGTCTTCACCTTTGTAATGCCAATACTTGACCCAGTATTGGCTGGTTTAACAAACACAGGGTAAGTCAGTTGTTCTGTGATCTTTTGCACGAACTGCTTAGCATTACTCTGCCATTCATCATATTTAATAGTAAGATAAGGAGCGACAAGCATGCCAGCATTAACCGCTAAACGCTTAGAAATATCTTTTTCCATACCAATAGCCGATGATAAAACACCACAACCCACATACGGAATATTAGCTAATTCGAGTAAGCCTTGTAAGGTACCATCTTCACACAAGGTACCATGTACGACTGGAAACACTACATCAAACATCTGTCCATCACTTTGTACGAGTTCATTTAGCGTATTTTTTTTAACAGGTTTGCCAATCCATTCTGCTGTAAACCAAGCTTCGTGGTTCTGACTCAATTTTGGAACATTGTTTTGTTCTAAACTTTTAGTAAAAATATCATTGCCAAGAAACCAATTGCCTTGCTTATCAATACCAATCGGAACAATCTCAAAACGTGATAGATCAAGAAATCGTATAACATTAGCTGCTGAGCGTAATGAAACCTCATGCTCAGCAGAACGCCCTCCAAAAAGCACTGCTACTCGAATTTTATTTAATTGTTTCATAATCAATTCTTTGTGATCTTCAAAAAATGAGAAAACTATACCTGGTTTTGAAAAGAATCGCTACACACGCTTTTCTAAGAAAAAAAAGATAGGCATGTTTCTTTTTTTAATCAACTATATTGCGTGTTTTAAGACTATTTTCAGGAATATTCATTTGACAAACCTCATTGATTTGTATAAAAATAACCCTCCTCCTTCATCATTTTAGAAATAATTCTTTTAGGAATCATTACTTTTTTACTTCAATCAGAAATCAAGGGATGGCCTCGAAGGAGAGATTCTTAATGCGTTTCGCTATAATAGGGGAATCCTATGATAAAAGTGTATAAACTAATATTTTCATTGATGTTGCTTGGTTTGCTCGGAGCAAGCTCCCCGTTATCTTTTTTATTTTCTAGTACTAATTCCGAACAATTCGGTAGCAATGCTTGGATTCAGAATGAAGTTCGAATTTTGCGATCGCAAGCAAGTAATATTGATGCTTCTGTACTGCGATTGAGTCTTATTGCTTATGTAAATGCAAAAAAAGCAGGGGTTGCAATGAGTAAACCCTTACTTACCGTTATTGATTATTCTAAATCTTCAGCAGAAAAACGTTTATGGGTGTTTGACTTAAGAAACGGTAAAACTTTATTTAATACATGGGTATCACATGGGAAAAATAGTGGTGGTGCTCATGCAACCTCTTTCTCTAATAATCCTGGAAGTTTAAAATCAAGTATTGGTGTATTTGTAACAGATGAACCTTATGTGGGTGGTAAAGGATATTCGTTACGTCTTCGTGGTATAGAACGCGGAATTAATGATAATGCTTATAGAAGAGATATTGTTGTACACGGCGCATGGTATGTTGGGTCAGATCTTGTTAAAACCCGCGGTCAAATCGGAAGAAGTTGGGGTTGTCCTGCTGTTAGCACCAATTTAGCAAAACCATTGATTGATACTATAAAAGACGACACATTGATGGTTGCTTATTATCCTGATCGTAATTGGTTATCACGTTCTCGATTTCTTAGTGCTTAATTTATTTTTTTAATGTTTTTAAGGATAGACATAAAATGAGTCATAAAATATGGAAACTATTATTAATTTTATTAGTATTTCATTATACAAATGGTTTAGCTACATCTTATCAATTGCCTTCTAGCAATGAAGCACTCATCGGAGAAGTTCAATATTATTCAACTTCTTCGGGAGAAAACGTAATAACAGTTGCAAAACAATATGATCTTGGTTACAACGCTATTGAAAATGCTAATCCTCATTTAAATATGGCTAGAGGATTTCCTTCAGGTAGTTCATTACAAATTCCAACTCAACATCTTATTCCCAATCAGCCGCGCCAAGGAATTATTATTAATTTACCTGAAATGCGTATGTATTATTTTAAAATAGGAAGCAATGAAGTATTAACTTATCCAATTGGTATAGGGAAAATTGGTAAAACCATTCCTATTACAAGAACAAATATTACTAGAAAAACAAAAGATCCTATTTGGATTCCACCTCAAGATATTCGTGAATTTAATTTACAACAAGGTATTGTACTTCCAAGTATTATGCCGCCAGGACCGGATAATCCATTAGGTCCTTATGCTATTTATATGCAAATTCCAACTTATCTTATTCACAGCACTATTTTTCCTGAAAGTGTGGGGAGACGCGCTAGCTTTGGTTGTATTCGTATGTATGAATTTGATATTCAAACATTTTTTTCATCTGTTCATCATGGGATTCCGGTAGTTATTATTAATTCACCTGTTAAAGTGGCTTGGCAAAAAAATTACTTATATCTCGAGGCTCACCATCCTTTGGAAGAACATCATGATTCTTTTGACACCTCTTTACCAGGAATTGTTCATCTTATAAGTAGTTTTTCAAAAACCAATACTAGTTTTATTGATTGGCAACTTGTTTCATATGTTGCGAAAGAGCGAGATGGATTACCTCATGAAGTTGGTTTTAAAATTACTTAAAAAGAAATATATATTTTTTAAAGATATTTGTTTTTATATAGTAGGGTAAAATCTGTGTACTTTTCTTTAAAATTAAACTTATTCAATAAGTTATAACAATATTATCCTGTGGATAAGTCTACTTAAGATCCTCTTTAATTGGGAGTAGAAAAAGAGATTCCTATATGAACTTAACCAATCATATTTTATTCACAGCTAATCGAGAGGAAAACAATGTACTTTTCCACATTATCTGAATGGTTAAATTGGATTAGCACTCTTCATCCATCTGATATTGAATTAGGGTTGACTCGAATAAAAATTGTAGCATCACGATTGGGAATTCTATCTCCTACATGTCCAGTAATATGTGTAGGAGGTACAAATGGAAAAGGTTCAACAATCGCTAGTTTGGATGCTATTTATCGTGCTGCTTTATATAACGTAGGTACGTTTACTTCACCTGTTTTGTTCCGACATAATGAATATGTCACAATTAATGGAAAGCATCCGGATGATCATGCATTTTGTCTAGCTTTTGAGAAAATCGAAAGTGCGAGAGAAAATATTTCTTTAACACCATTTGAATTTTACACATTAGCTGCGCTATTACTCTTTCAAAAACAATCTTTAGATATCATTCTTTTAGAAGTAGGATTAGGTGGAAGATTAGATGCGGTGAATATCATTGATGCTGATATTGCTATCGTTACTAGTATCGATATAGATCATCAAGATTGGTTGGGATCGACACGAGAAAAAATTGCTCTTGAAAAAGCAGGCATTTTTCGTTCAGGGCAACTTGCAATCTACGGCGATTTTTCTCCACCTCAAACGTTACTTCACTATGCTAACCAATTAAACACCATTCTGTTTTGTCAGGGAAAAGAATTTAACTTCCAAAAAGAACCACAAAGTTGGATATGGTCATACAATAAAGTAACATATACCAAACTTCCCTGTACTTCTATTGCGTTGCAAAACATGTCTATTGCACTTATGGCAATAGAATTACTACAGTCACAATTACCTGTTCATCGTCAAGCACTTGACCAAGGGTTAATGCAAATCAATCTTCCTGGTCGCATTCAAGTTTTATCAGGTAACATAACAAAAATTTTGGATGTTTCTCATAATCCAGCAGCGGTTACATTTTTAGCTAACCAATTAAAACGAATGCCTTGCCAAGGTAAAACGTATGCGGTATTTTCGATGTTGGTTGATAAAGATATTGTTGGCAGCATTAAAGCAATTAACACTATGATTAGCAATTGGTTTTGTGCGCCGCTCTCAGTTAAAAGAGGGGCAACTCAACAAGAATTGATGCAGGCATTTCAACAAGCAGGAGTGGATAAAGTAAGCTTTTTTTCAACGATAAAGGAGGCGTTTCAAGCAGCTGAAATAAAAGCGAATATAAACGATAGAATAATTGTATTTGGGTCATTCCATACGGTGGCAAGTACATGGAAGTTAGTCTGGAATATATAAATTTAACAAGGATAATACAAATGAAAAAATCTTTAGATTGCACACAACAGAAAGAACTACATGCACACTTATTAGATAGTTTATATAAACATTTGGAAGAAGACATGCGTAAACGCGAATCAAAAATCATTTCGCTTGAACGAATGGAAAATTATATTAAAATATATTATTCGCCTGATTTTTTGGGTACTTATCCAACGTTTAATAAGACAGATAAAACAAGAAAATCATTTTCTCGAAATAACACAAATAGTGTCGTTTTGGAAATAAGAATAAATGAAGACAATTTATATGAAGCTAGTTTTTTGAGTTCTGTAGATCATACCGCATTAATTGATACACTTGATACGGTAAAACAATATCTTATTCACGCGGCCGATTTAAAAGAAGATCAACTTGAAATATCCACACCGATTTCATTAGAAGAAACACATTCTATTACATTTTTCAAATTAAAAGCAGATGAAAAAGAAAACGAACATGTTGCGCTTATCGAGTCAGAGGATAAAAAAACAAAGGAAAATCGATGTTGCGATCTTGTTTAATGTGAATAGGACGTAAGTTATAGAAGTGCTGCAGCAACTTTCATACCGCGAGCACATAATTCCACATGATGCACGCGTAAATAATCAACGGATTGATTAGCTAAATATAATGATGTAACCATGGTTTCTACATCGCGATCTAAAACGGCACGATTAGTAAATAATGACAAAAATGATTTACGAGAATGGCCAACTAATAAACGAACACCAAGATTTTTGAATTCATTAATATGTTTAATTAATTGCAACGAGTGTTCTGCAATTTTGCCAAAACCAATTCCAGGATCAAAGATAATTTTTTCTCTCTTCATACCCGCACATTCTAGTTTGTTTAATTGCTTTTCTGCCCACTCATAAATCAGTTTTAATAAATCTTGATCATAAGATAGTACTTGGTGAGAGGAAGCTGGAATACCAAGATGGTGCATCATCACGCAATCAGCATTCGATTGAGCAAGAAGAGAGATCATCGCGGGTTCTTTTAATCCACTTACATCATTTATCCAATCAACATTCAAACGAAGTGCTTTTGCAGCGACAGAGGCATGAAAAGTATCAACACTGATTTTTGGTGTGATGACAAATTGATTTTTAATAGATGGTAAGGCAGATAAAACAGGTTGAAGCCGCAACCATTCTTCTTTTTCACCAACGATGGTTGCATGGGGTGCAGTAGATTGAGCACCGATATCAATAATTTCTGCGCCTGATGCGATCAACTTGATCATGTGCACTAAAGCATGATCAGGAGATAAAAATTTACCACCATCAGAAAAGGAGTCAGGGGTAATATTTAAAATGCCAACTAATTGCGGCATATCGATGCGTTGATTGATTTGTTTGGTGTGAAAAGGTGCTTGCCCAGTAAACCGTGATCCCCATGATGCAACGAGTTCTGCTGCCGTTTTATTTTCATAGGGCCCGCGTAATGGGAAACGCCAAAAGGGAGATAGATCAGCAAGCGGCCATAAAGCAAAAGGCCGTTTCAGCAAATTTTCATGAGGAATTGTTAAAGCATCATTTTTTATAATCTTATCGTCCCAAGCAAGAATATCAATATCAAGAATACGAGGTCCCCAATGACGTACCTCCGGTTTTCTGCCAATGGACCATTCAATGTTTTTTAATTGTTGAAGCAATTCCAACGGATCTAATGTGGTTTCGCAGCGCAATGCGGCATTGAGGTAAGGCTGATCCCAATCACGCGGGGCATGATCAGGTAATAATGCATCGGAAAGATAAACAGGAGAAACGTGTTGAACAGTTAAATGAGGAATAGCTTTAATTGCTTGTAAAGCTTTACGTAGATGATAAAGTCGATCACCGATATTTGCGCCTAATCCCAAAATAATCATATTCATTGCTCGTCTGAATAACGAAAACTGACTTTCCCAGAAAAATTAGGAATGTTAGGTTGTTTAGTGATTGTAACCGTCACAGTAGATTGCGTTGGAATGATAGATTTAATTAATTGATAAACTTCATGACAAACATGTTCTATCAAGTTAAATTTTTTTATGGTGAGATGATCGCGAATTTTATTGATTAGTTTTGAATAACAAACGGTGTCATCTAATTGATCTGTCACGCAGGCTTTAGGGGGTGATAAAAATGTAATGTTGACATCAAGTACAACAGTTTGTTTATTGAGACGCTCGTTTTCAAGCCAACCTAAGTAAAGAGGTAGTTCAAGATTATAAATAGATAAAGAACTAGCACGTGTAGTCATGTTTTTTCATTTGAGATAGCATTGATTTTTTTCATTATCTCTGGTGTAAACTTGGTTTTTATTTCGATTGCACCTAAATTTTCTAATAATTGCTCGGTTTTAGTCGCACCTGTGATTACTGAGCTGACATGGGGATTTTTCAGACACCATGCAATTGCTAATTGTGCAAGTGTACAGCTGATTTCTTTTGCTAGCCCTTCTAGTTTTTTGGTCTTAGCAATCAATTGCATAAAATTATCTGGAACCAACCAACTTTCTTTGGCAAGACGACTATCGCTTGGAATGCCTTGATTATATTTACCCGATAATATTCCAGAAGCAAGTGGACTCCAGATGGTTGTTCCCATGTTGTATTTTTCAAATAAAGGCAAGTATTCTTTTTCCAGATGATCGCGAAAGAATAAGTTGTATTTTGGTTGCTCCATAGTAGGCTTTATGCAATTCCATGAGGAAGCTACTTGATAGGCGGTTTCGATTTGGATTTCGCTCCACTCAGATGTGCCCCAATAAAAAACAAAACCTTCACGAACAAGATAATCCATGGCTAAAACAGTTTCTTCTATAGGAGTATTGGGGTCAGGGCGGTGGCAAAATAACAAATCAAGATAATCTAGTTGTAGGCGCTTGAGTGAATTTTTGGTGCCTTCAATTAAATGTTTGCGAGATAAGCCAGTATCATTTGGACCATTCCCGCCCCAAAATATTTTTGAGGAAATCACTAAATCTTCGCGGCGAAATTCTTTTACTATTTTGCCCATTAATATTTCAGCTTCACCATGCGCATAACTTTCGGCATTATCAAAAAAATTAATGCCATGATCAAAAGCAGTGTGCATTAACGTTTTGACTTCATTTAAGCCAATTTGCTTGCTGAATGTAATCCAAGAACCAAATGATAGTTCACTGACTCGTATTCCTGCTTTACCGAGGTGGTTATATTGCATAAATAGCACTCCAGGTATGTGCATCCATTATAAATAGCGGTTTCAAAAAGGATAGTCATAAGCAACGAAGGGCGTGTCGACCAAGGATGGTAAGAAGACCCGAGTACAGGGATGTACGCCCCTCCGTGCTTATGACTATCCTTTTTGAAACCGCTATAAATGATCGTTGACGTCAATTTACAGTTTGATGTTAGGAGATGCAAGGGCCCATTGCATCAATCAGTACAAATATGGTACTGTATCTGGCTGCGAGTTTATGCGATTAACGTTAACTTAAATAATTATTCAACTCTATGTTACGAATTAGCAAATTAGCTGACTATGCCATGTTGATCATGAGTCATCTGGCAAAACAACAAGATAGGGTATTAAGCGCAAATTTGCTTGCAGAGACGTTGCATTTAACCATACCTACCACCAGTAAAGTGCTGAAAATGCTTTCTGAGGCCCATTTGGTTGCCTCTGTGCGTGGCGCAGAGGGTGGTTACCATCTTGCTAAGTTAGCAGAAAAAATTACAGTGGCGGATGTTATCATGGCGATCGAAGGTAAATTATCGATGACAGAATGCTGCGCGATGGAAGGGCTTTGTCATATCGAGACCAGGTGCACGATGAAAGAAAACTGGTTAAAAATTAATACGATGATTTATTCCATGTTATCCACGCTTACCATTACTGATATGTCTCAACCATTAAACGCATTGAGGCTTGCTTATGGCAAATAAACTCATACAAGAAGCGGTTGAAAAACATTATCCTTATGGGTTTGTTACTTCAATTGAATCCGATGAACTTTCTCCGGGGCTAAATGAAGATATTATTCGGCTCATTTCTACGAAAAAGCAGGAACCATCTTTCATGTTGGAATGGCGTTTGCAAGCTTTTCGAATATGGCAAACCATGACGCCGCCTACTTGGGCGCATATTCATCATCCCCCTATCGATTTTCAAAATATTATTTATTACTCTGCCCCAAAGAGGGCTCAGGATCATCCAAAAAATTTAGACGAAGTTGATCCTAAACTTTTGGAAACCTATCGTAAATTAGGTATTCCTTTACATGAACAAAGCTTGCTTGCGGGAGTGGCGGTTGATGCTGTGTTTGATAGTGTTTCGGTGGTAACCACGTTTAAAGCAAAATTAGCAGAAGTCGGAGTAATTTTTTGTCCGTTTTCTGAAGCAGTATGTAAGTATCCCGCATTAATTGAGCAATATTTAGGAACGGTTGTACCCTATCGCGATAATTTTTACGCTACGCTAAATTCAGCGGTGTTTAGTGATGGTTCATTTGTGTATGTGCCAAAAGGTGTGCGCTGCCCAATGGAGCTTTCTACTTATTTTCGTATTAATGCAGCGAAAAGTGGGCAATTTGAGCGCACCTTAATTATTGCTGATGAAGGTAGTGATGTAAGCTATCTTGAAGGATGTACTGCACCGATGCGTGATGAAAATCAATTGCACGCGGCAGTGGTAGAATTAGTTGCCTTGGATCATGCGCAAATTAAATATTCTACAGTACAAAATTGGTATCCAGGAGATGAACAAGGTCGTGGTGGAATTTATAATTTTGTGACCAAGCGTGGTGCTTGTCGGGGTGCTTACTCCAAAATTTCTTGGACACAAATTGAAACAGGATCAGCAATTACCTGGAAATATCCTAGCGTAATTTTACAAGGCGAACATGCTATTGGTGAATTTTATTCTGTTGCGCTTACCAATCATTATCAACAAGCAGATACTGGAACCAAAATGATTCATATAGGTAAAAACACACGGAGCACGATTATTTCTAAAGGAATTTCAGCAGGTCATGGGCAAAATACTTATCGTGGTTTAGTGCGCATGTTACCAAGCGCCGCGCATGCAAGAAATTATACGCAATGCGATTCATTGTTGCTCCATTCGCAATGTGGCGCACACACGTTTCCTAGCATCGAAATAAAAAATTCAAGCGCGCGTGTTGAGCATGAAGCGTCTACTTCTAAAATTGGTGAAGATCAATTGTTTTATTGTCGTCAACGAGGATTAGGAACGGAAGATGCGATATCCATGATCGTGAATGGTTTTTGTAAGCAAATATTTAGTGAGTTGCCAATGGAGTTTGCTGTAGAAGCACAAAAATTATTAGAAGTGAGTTTAGAGGGGGGAGTCGGTTGAGTGATGTTAACTATCCATAATCTTCAAGTTGCTGTTCAAAATGATAAGCAACAAATTAAGCATATTTTGCGAGGTGTGAATTTAACCATTCAGCCAGGCGAGGTACATGCCATTATGGGGCCAAATGGTTCTGGAAAGAGCACATTAGCCAATGTGTTAGCAGGTAAAAAAGATTACCAAGTAATCGAAGGCTCTGTCTCGTTAGATGGCCAAAACCTATTATTGTTGGAACCTGAAGAACGCGCAGCACAGGGTGTTTTTCTTGCCTTTCAATATCCCACCGAGATTGCTGGGGTCAATAATATGTATTTTCTGCGTACGGCATTAAATAGTTTACGCAAACGCAATCATTTGCCATTACTCGATGCCGCTGATTTTTTAAGTTTAATAAAAAGTAAACTAAAAGAAGTGGGATTAAATGAAACGTTATTGCATCGTGCAGTGAATGAAGGGTTTTCTGGGGGTGAGAAGAAACGCAATGAAATATTACAAATGCTTATGCTTGAACCAAATTTTATTATTCTCGATGAAACGGATTCTGGTTTAGATATCGATGCGCTACAAATGGTAGGACAATGTGTGAATAGCTTGCGCAATAAACGGCGCAGTTTTTTAATCGTGACCCACTATCAACGTTTACTCGATTACATTCAACCAGATGTGGTACATGTGATGGCACAAGGCAAAATTATCAAATCGGGTGATAAATCATTAGCAATAGAGTTAGAAACCAAGGGATATGGTTGGCTTGATGAGAAAAGCTTATGACAGCCATTCATATTCCATCATGGTTAAACCAACATTTTTCAAATGTAGAACCTGCAGCAGAACCACAGTGGCTTGCCGATTTTCGAAAACACCACAGAGATAATTTTCTTAAAACAGGATTACCTTCCAGACGACAGGAGCGTTGGAAATATACTAATCTAGCTTGTCTTGAAAATAAAAAATTCATAGTGGCAAAGCCATTTACTACAATCGAAAAAAATTGGTACGAAAAAACCAAAGCATGTCGAGCGGCTTCTTTTGAAAACCATTTTGTCGTTTGTGTTAATGGATTTTATGCACCATCACTTTCTCAATTGGAAAAATTACCAACAGGCATAATTATTTGTTCGCTACAAACAGCTATTCATCAATACCCAGAATTAGTCAAAAAACATTGGCCGCAACAACAATTTGATATTGACCATTATCCATTTGCAAATTTAAATGCAGCATTTGCTCATGATGGATTATTTTTATATGTGTCTGATCATTGTAAAATTGATTTGCCAATTCATATTGTATCGATTACTACAGATCACTATGAATCTGTTACGCACCCACACCACATACTCGTGTTAGGTAAATTCAGCAAACTATGCATATTAGAAGAGCATGTTGCATGGTCTGATCGCGCTAGTTTAATGAATATAGTGACAACCATTTCTGTTTCTGCTGGCGCTGATCTTGAATATTATAAACATCAACAATCAAATCGGCACGCGATCTGCTTTGCTCACACAGTGATTGAACAACAAGAAGATAGTTTGGTTAATCACGTTGATTGTTCAGCAGGAAGTTTTTTTATTCGTGATGATTTGCTCATTAAGTTAAATAAGAGAGGGGCTAGTTGTTCTACCAGTAGTTTTTACCGCCTTTATCAGGATGGGCAATATGTTGATCATCATGTTGATATTGAACATCGAGCACCGTATGTCCGCAGTGATATGCTGTATAAAGGAATTATCGATAAAAAATCACAAGCTGTTTTTAAAGGTAAATTATATGTTGCTCCGGAGGCGAAAAAAACCTGTGCTTACCAAGCCAATCATCATTTATTGTTAGCTAATCAAGCGGAAGCTTATTCCAGGCCAGAATTAGAGATTTACGCAGATGATGTACAATGCAAACATGGTGCAACCACAGGAAAGTTAGATCAAGAGGCACTTTTTTATTTACGCTCACGCGGTATTCATTATGATGATGCATTGCATATATTGTTACAAGGATTTGCTTATGATGTGATGCAACGTATCAGGCATGAAGGTATTCGTGATTATATCCAACACCATAGGATGGTGGAATAATGAACGCAGCTATTATGAAAAATAATGCCCAATTAAATGTGTATGCTGATTTTCCTATTTTGCAGCAACACAATCGAGGAAAGCCAATCATTTATCTGGATAGTGCTTCTTCTACACAAAAACCACAGCAAGTGATCGAAGCCATTACCCATTTTTATTCGCATGATTATGCCAATATCCATCGTGGTATGTATGAATTAAGTGAGCGCTCAACAACTTTTTATGAAGAAACGCGAACGGCTGTAAAAAATTTTATTCACGCTAATCATACGGATGAAATAGTGTTTACCCATGGTACAACAGATGCTATTAATCTGATTGCCCAAAGTTACGGACGATCTACTTTTCAAGCAGGCGATGAAGTGATCCTAAGTGAGATGGAGCATCATTCTAATATTGTTCCATGGTATTTGCTGAAAGAACAAATGGGGATTGTTATTAAAGTCATTCCAGTGACTGATGCAGGCGCATTGGATATGGATGCGTATCAACAATTATTTTCACGACGTACAAAATTAGTAGCGCTTACTCATGCTTCTAACGTAACAGGTGTGATTAATCCAGCAAAAGAAATTACTGATATTGCACACGCGCATCATGTACCCGTGTTATTCGATGGCGCACAAGCTATCGCCCATATCTTGGTAGATGTTCAAGCGATTGATTGCGATTTTTATGTTTTTTCCGGGCATAAATTGTATGGACCAACAGGTGTGGGCGTGTTGTATGGCAAACAATCGTTATTAGAAGCCATGCCGCCTTATCAAGGTGGCGGTGGTATGATTGAAACAGTATCGTTTTCTAAAACCACATTTGCGAGCAGCCCACAAAAATTCGAAGCAGGCACACCTCCAATTGCTAGTGTGATTGGTTTACAAGCCGCACTTCAATATGTAAACGCAATAGGTATAGAAAATATTTTTTCACACGATCAATTTTTATTAAATAATGTTGAGCATCGATTCGCCGACATTTCAGGGTTACGCATCATTGGATTAGCTAAACCAAAATTGGGCGTTATTTCATTTGTGCTTGATGATGTGCATCCGCACGATGTTAGTACGGTATTAGATCATGAAGGCATTGCTATTCGCGCAGGGCACCATTGTGCGATGCCATTGATGGAACGTTTTCGCATTCCAGCAACTGCGCGGATATCATTTGGTGTATACAATACACAACAAGATATTGATGCAGTAGTAAATGCAATTCAATTGGCGAAGAGGTTGCTAACCTAATGTCTTTACGCGATCTTTATCAAGAAATGATTATTGATCATGGAAAAAACCCGCGCAATAAAGGCATACTTTCGAGCGCTAATCATTCTCATATTGGGCACAACCCATTATGTGGGGATAAGATTGTGTTGTATGTGTTCGAACAAAATGGTGTTGTTCGAGACATTCGTTTTGAAGGTGTAGGGTGTGCAATTTCAGTTGCATCTGCTTCCTTAATGACAGAGTCCATAAAAGGAAAAACGTTTGGAGAGTTTGAAAAACTATTTGATGATTTTCATCATTTAGTAACACAGGGCAATGAAAAAGTTGATATGGGAAAATTAGCAATATTTGCTGGGGTTTCTGAATTTCCTATACGTGTCAAATGTGCAACGCTCGCCTGGCATACACTAAAAGCTGCTTTAGTTGATGATAGCAAATCAATTAGTACGGAGTAGACTATGATCACATTTACTTCTGCTGCAAGTGAGTATATACAAAAGATGATTAACAAGGAAAAGGGTGTTGGATTTCGTTTAACGATAACAAAAACGGGGTGTTCAGGTTATTCTTATTTACCCGCAATTGTTACCGAAGAAAAGACAAATGATATTGTTATTCAACAAGCTAACCTTAAAATATTTATTGATCCATTATGGGCGCATGTATTTGATGGCGTCATCATAGATTATGTGGAAGAAGAAAAAGCAGGATTGAAACAAAAAAAATTAATTTTTAATAATCCTAAAGAATCGAGTCGCTGTGGTTGTGGAGAGAGTTTTCATATTGAATGAGGTGGATAGTGAATCGAGATATTCCAATAGAAATAAAAAAATCAGTTGAAGCAACTTTAATTCCATCAGGTGCGAAAGTGATCTTGCAAGCAGGCACACAGGTGATGGTTACTCAAGCACTCGGCCATTCTTACACCGTTTATGTGAATGGCAATTTGTTGCGTGTTGCCGGTAAAGATGGCGATGCATTGGGTTTGGTTATTTTAGACGATTCTTCTGATGTGAATGAAATGGAAGGATCGCTAGAAGATAAACTCTGGGTTCAAATGAAAACTTGTTATGATCCTGAAATCCCGGTGAATATTGTTGATCTTGGTTTGGTATATGAATGTCAAGTATTGCCATTGGGGATGAATGATTTTCGTGTTGATGTGAAGATGACCTTGACTGCAGCAGGTTGTGGTATGGGCCCGGTGCTACTTGGTGAAGTAGAAGAAAAACTGCGTCACGTTCATGGTGTGAAAGAAGTGCGGGTTGAATTAGTGTTTGATCCACCCTGGGATAAAGAAAAAATGAGTGATGAAGCAAAATTGCAATTAGGATTGTTATAGGAGTAAACAAGATGAGCATCCAAGAAAAAATTAAACAGCAAATAGCTGAAAATGACATTATTCTTTACATGAAAGGTAACGCTGAATTGCCCATGTGTGGTTTTTCAGCGCGTGCGGTTAGTATTTTAAAATCCTGTGGTGCAAAATTCGCAACGGTTGATGTGTTGCAAGAGGAAGCTATTCGGCAAGGCATTAAAGTTTATTCGAATTGGCCAACCATTCCACAGCTTTATGTGAAGGGCGAATTCATCGGTGGCAGTGATATTATTTCTGAAATGCATGAAGCTGGTGAATTGCAGAATTTGATTAAGTGATATGAGCAGTGATCATCTCAACTCGGGTGTAAGTTAATTAGATTAATGTAGAAAGAAACTCTGTTGCCGAACAAACGTGGATACCAAACTACTCATTTCACCTGTAGTCAAAAATACAAGCGAGTTTTTTTGACTATGATCTTATTTCGCTGAAATTTTTTTCCACCAAGTAAGACGTGGGAGATACAGTAGCAGGTAAATAAGGAGTGTAATGAGGAAAGAGACAAAATATAAACCAAAGGCGACAGCTAATCCTACCGCTGCTGTTGCCCAAAGGGTTGCTGCAGTGGTGAGTCCTGTTACATAATCTCCTTGCCGAAAAATAATGCCGCCACCTAAAAACCCAATACCAGTCACAACTTGTGCAGCTATACGAGAAGGATCGGAGTCGGTGATATAGTAACTAAGGATGCCAAACGCACAAGACCCTAATGCAATAGCTCCGTAGGTACGAATGCCTGCTGAAACAATATGACGATGTCTTTCACGTTCCCAGCCAATCAGGCACCCTAATAAGCAAGCAAGAATCACTCGGATAACTATTTGAAGATCCATTTGGAAAGTAGGAGCAATCATCATGGTTATTTCCCTCTTCTATCCTATCAATTGGATTTTCATCGTTTTTTCGGTGCGAAGCAAGAAAAACTGATATTGTCGGTTTTTAGACTTTTAATATTAGCTCACGCATGTGGGTACAAACAGCCTGCATCACGTGAATATTATGAATGCTGGCTAAATGAAAATAAGCAATCAAGCCTTCTTTAAAAAGATAATGTAAATAAGCCCGAGAAAAATGTTGGCAAGTATAGCAAGAACAATTTGGCATAATAGGCGCATCATCTTTGGCATAGTTGTTTTTTTTAATTAAAATCCGGCATTTTTCGATGTTTGAGACTTGCGTGCGCGCTTGAGGATGTTCAAATGCAAGCCAGCCATCGCGCTCGATTATTTCGCCATAATATAATGTACCATGACGCGCATTGCGTGTGGGCGCGACACAATCGAAAATATCAATGCCTTTGGCAACAACATCAATTAAATCTTGAGGTCCTAGGCCTACGCCCATTGTGTAACGAATTTTATTTTCCGGAAGCATAGGGCGCACCCAATCAATGATTTCGCAAGTTTTTGGCATATTAAAACCAATTACTTCACCGCCAATACCAATGCCATCCAAATCTTGTTGTAAAATAAAATGGGTGCTTTGTTCACGCAAATCTCTAAAACTTCCTCCTTGAATAATACCAAATAAAGCTTGTCGTAACCCATAATAAGAAGATGGATTTTTCTCATGCTCTTTTTTGGATAAAACGAGCCAACGATGCGTGCGATCTAAAGCAGCAAGTGCCGTTTCACGGCCACCAGCTTCTGGTGTGCATTGATCGAACGCCATTATAATATCAGCGCCAATCATTTTTTGTGTTTGGATAGATGTTTTGGGATTGAGATGAATAATTTTTCCAGTGAGTGGATGTTTAAAAACCGCACCATCTTCATCAATGATACACACCGAGCCTTTTTTGGCTAAACTAAACACCTGAAAACCACCGCTATCTGTCAACATAGCATGTGGCCAACCCATGAATTTGTGCATGCCACCTACGCTTTCAATCACATCCATGCCAGGTGTGCAGAGCATGTGATAAGTATTACCACCTAAAATCAGGCGGCTACCATTTGCTTCTAAATCGGTTGGAGTAGCGTAATTCAGCATCGCTCGTGTACCAACAGGCATGAAAGTAGGCGTTAGCACCTCTCCATGCGGTGTGACGATGCGCATGATGCGTGCGGGCAAAGACGGATGCTTCTTGATCAAAGTGGATTGATAGGTGTTTAGCATGGGATAATGAGTATATCATCGAGGATTGATTTTTACGAAATTACATTTTATATTACCACTGACCCATTTACTCACCGCTCTATTGAAGATTTTTTATTAAATATGAAAGATTACGTAAATAAAAAGTTACCTAATAATAATTCAAATATATATTTGCTTTCTTATGGTGGAACAATAGCGTCTCTATCAGAAAAAACAACGGATGAATTTTATAATAAACCGAATATTAATATCCATGATTTACTTTCAGAAATATCTGATATTACTCATAGCGTCAATATTCATTATGAACAAGTAGCACAAATTATGAGTCATGAAATGACTCATAATGATTTATTAAATCTAGCAATTAAAATCAATAATGTATTACAAAATAATGAAGTGGATGGAATTGTTATCACGCAAGGTACAAATTGTATTGAAGAAGCAGCTTATTTCGTTAATTTAGTCATTAATACTGAAAAGCCGATTGTATTTACTGGGGCATTGCGACCATCTAATGCGTTAGGTTTTGATGGGTATAGAAATCTTTATAATTCAATTTTGCTTGCTAGCTCTATTCAAACAAGGAAAATAGGTGTTATTTTGACTTTTAATGATACTATTCATTGTGCAAGGGATGCTACTAAAAAAGATCCATCATCAATTATTGGATTATCATCAAATGATATTTCAATGTTGGGATGTGTTCAAGGAAATGATGTGCATGTTTCTCGAGTACCAAAACATAAACATACATATTGTAGTGAATTTAGTGTCGATAAAATTTTAGCTTTACCGAAAGTTTATGTGATATACGGTCATTTGGGTATAGATGATATTTTTGTAGACGCCGCTGTGGCTAATGGCGCTGTTGGAATAATTAGTGCCGGTATGGGGAAGGGCTATCAATCGCCTGTAACGACAGAAGCCTTAATAAAGGCTGTAAAGAAAGGTGTGGTGGTTGTACGGTGTTCTAGAACAGGTAATGGTTATATAAGTCGAGACCCAAAGCTTGACGATAAATATGGGTTTATTGTTGGTGGTTCGTTAAGTCCCACAAAAGCCAGGCTATTACTTATGGTTGGATTGAGCCAAACCAATGATAAAGATCAATTGCAAAACTACTTTTATGAATATTAATTTTTCCTTAAGCAAGTATCTGTAGCCTTCAATTTTATACACACGATCGGATGAAGGGTGGTTGCATGAATACAAGACTATTTCCAAGCTTACGAGAGCTTTCATTTAATCAATTAATAAATACCTATGGAAGTGGGGAAATCGCAAGGATCATCAATGAAGATGAAAATGCCGCTGCATTGAATCAGGTCAGCGACTACCCAGAAATGCGAATATATAAGCCTTTACTCGCTAAAAAGCTTCAGGAATTAGTCAACCCTATCGTGCTTGCCGTCGTGCTTGGTAACCTCAATCAGACTGAAACCCTCATTGCACAAAAACCAGAATTATCATCCGCAAAAGGTA
>MGXW01000100.1 GCA_001801495.1 Gammaproteobacteria bacterium RIFCSPHIGHO2_12_FULL_37_34 | reverse complement strand
TTTATCGATTCTTCCTTTAACTTCTCGAGATTTTTATCATTAGGAATAGTAGCATGTTCCATATAAGCAATGTAATAGGCGGATTCTGCACCAAGAAGAATTTTTTTTGAAGATCTAGAGTCGTTAAATGTTTGTAATGTTTTTAAATACTCTTCTGGTTTAGGTTGTAATAGTTGATACGCTTCAGCATCTTGAGCAGCTCGTTCCCAATCTTTTTTTTCTTGATGGAGAATTTTCCGTTTATCAGGAGAGAGTCTTTCGATTTGTAGAGGTGAAAAAAAGTTTACTATTACGGAGCGATCATATATTTTGCTCACCGCATCTACAAATT
Source organism: Gammaproteobacteria bacterium RIFCSPHIGHO2_12_FULL_37_34 (assembly GCA_001801495.1). Lineage (GTDB taxonomy): Bacteria > Pseudomonadota > Gammaproteobacteria > DSM-16500 > DSM-16500 > Aquicella. The sequence goes on along the minus strand of MGXW01000100.1, from coordinate 27,026 downwards.
TAGTTGCCCCTCGATTACGTAACGTTTTGCCAACACCATGCCAAAATTTGGCCCATGGATTATTCCTGACAAGAGTAGTGGCATTTCCAGCAAGATCTCCTAAGGCGGTATAAAGTGTAGATTGTAAATCGCCTGGTGAAATCTTAGACTCGCCTGGGATGAGGTTTAACCAACTTTTGAGGGTTGATTTTATTTTTTGCCCAGGAGATCGTTTATCTTCTAAATTTTCAGCTTGTTCTTTTTGTTCTTTTGTAGTCATAGTGGATAAGATAATAATCGCATTGCCTAGCTCACGACGAATGGATATCAATTCGTTGTCGCTAGGTGATGTTGTTTTTTTATCGAGTAATGCCAAATAGCGAAGATAAATATCATTAATTATGGCAATTTGTTTTTGCACGTTAATTGGGAGAGCATTGAAAATCTTCTTAGCCTCCTCAGTAGTATAATTAACGTTTTTTTCTTTATTGCTTCTTGCTTGGTAAATTTGATAAGAAACAATTCCACCCAAAAATCCAACCATGTTAGCAATAGGTTTAGCAACCTTATTTGCTACTCCTTGAGCGATACCTGATACTTGTACGCCAACAAAAGGGGCTAATCCACCTGCTTGTGCAGCCATTTTTTCCATACCTGTTTGAGTTATGCTTTTTACACCTTTGAAAGCTGCATAAGAGGTAATACCAGCTGTAAAAGTATTCGCTATAGCATAGACAATACTTTTATCATCATCTATCAAACTTACTGTATTTAATCTTAATTTTTCATTATCGGACGGTAGCATTCCTTTTGCACGATTTGCAACTTGATCAATAACATTATGATCGATGTCTGATATGAGGCGTTTAAATGATGTAAATGCTTTTACAGCCTGATTATGCTCTGCCGCTTCATCGAGCGTATCGAATCGTTTCTGTGTAGATTCTGCTGATATAAGTTGGGAGATCAATTTCAGGCGATAGATTTCATCGGCTGATTGATTCGCAGCAGCGCGAGAGAATAAATCTAACCGGGTGTTAGCTGGTATGGTATCTTGCAAATTCTGTTTGATACTCGTGCTTGCATAAGCAAGATCATCAAAATATCGGCGCGGAATACCTAACTCTTCTCTAAATTTATCAAGTGCGCTTATAAGGAGTGGATCAGCCGCACTGGAGAGACTAAGCGATGCAATTTCTTGAGCGATAATGGATCGATACAAATTATACAAATCAGGTGTGTTTTTAAGTGAGAGAAGAAATTTTTTTGTGTTCGTAATGATGGTTGTTATATCCTTTGGCGAAATGTATTCTCCTTTCGAACCTTCTATTTGCTGATTAGTTTTTTCTGCATTTTTTTTAGCAATTAATTGACTAAAAACATCCTTTGGGTCGGATTGAGATTGTTGCCAATAATTGGATGTGCCAATGAGTAGTAATGGTGTGCTATTACTTTTTTCAAGGAGTTTTTGTGCCAACTGTTGGCTTTCATTTTCATTTTGAATTTTATATTCACGAGCATGCTTAAAATCAATGCCATCACCTTGCAGTGTTTCTATATAAAATGTTCTTAATTGATCGAGAATCTTTTGATCTGGTTGTTGTTCTGATTTTGCTAATAAGTGAACCAATTCTAAAACTTGCGCTCTTACCTTACGCTTATATTCTAAGAATTCAAGATGGCTTTGAGCACTGATTGAAGAAATAGGCCCATGGATAGCAGCTAGATTATTTAAATCTCTTTCTTGTTTTTGGAGATATTGTTCAGTATTTCCTATTAGGATACCAATATTTGCTGTATGAGCTGATAAATCACTTAATTGGCTTTGAGCATCAGTGGCTAATATTTTAATATTCTTATATAAGAGCTTGTCTTCTGATGCATCACTTGCTCTACTCACATCCACATAAATATTACCTTCTACCATATATGAATAAGCTGAGCCGAGAAATATAGTCTTCTTCTGTACAGCTGCCGAATCAATGAATACTTTTGTCGATATATTATATTGCTCTATATCACTTCGTTTGCTGCTTTCATTGCTTGCTAGTGTTTTTAATTGGCTCCATCTTGCTTGATCTTCTTGCATTCTTCGCTTATCTACAATAGAAAGCGCACTCAAAGCGTCTTCAGAAACCTCAGTACTTTTTTCAAATGTAGCGAAAATTCTTTTTTGTAATTCGAATGAAGAAACCGGACTATGTAGATTGAATAACCCACTGAAATTCCTTTTAAATTTAGCAAAACCACTTTCTTGTCTTTGGTTATTGAGAGCCTCTTTGAGATCATCAGCAATACTATTGGTGAGTAATACCGTTCCCTGCATCAACAATTTTTGGTAGTTGTTCCGTTCTTCATCAGTTACACGTTGTGTATCAAGAGCAACCAAATATTTAAAATGTTCTGCTGCTAGCGTTTGTATTAATTCTTTTTGATTAGCGGAAAGTGCTTCCCAAAATTCCTCTATTGTTTTTTTATCATAAATTAATCCATCTGGCCCACCAAAGGCTTGCATAATATTAAACATGATTAAAGAGGCTGAATAACGTAGAAAATCTCCTACTATAGGTCTTGCCTTATCAAGAGCTGTATAAGCTGCAGAACTCAGTGGTAGAATGGGAATGGCAGCCGTACCTGCTGCAATACCGACAGCTAAACCTGTATTAACAGCAGTTTCTGATTGAGAATAAGCTTGATAAGCTACGAAAGCATTTTTTGTGCTATTGATAAATTTTTTTATCTTGCTATCAGGAACAGTAAGTATAATGTCAGCTATTGGTTTTTCTGATGGCTTACTAATTTTATACCAACCATCTTGAGCTTTTTCAAATAATAATGGAATGGCATTAGCTGGAGTTACATCGACTTGATTGTTTAAAGTTTTTGAATAAAAAGCAATTTGATCTACAATTAAATTTTCTCTTTTGTTTTTTGCTCCTTCATCGAGCGATTTTTCAATTTCTTCTTCTGAGAGCCCTTTAAGTTTTTCTTCTGAAAAGTTAAAAGCTTCTCGATATCCACGTGATTGCATATTATTTTATCTCTTTTTATAGGTTTGGATGACTATTAAAAGTATAGAAGCAATTCATTATTTTGAAGGGTATAATATAAGCAATTGAATTTATTCTTCTTTCTTTACTTTCTCTGCAATCAACTCATACATAGCAGGGACCACAAATAAGGTAAAGAGTGTGCCAATTGCAATGCCACTTGCAATGACCAAGCCAATATTATATCGGCTCAGTGCTCCGGCCCCTGTTGCAGTGATCAAGGGGATGACTCCTAACACCATGGCTGCAGTTGTCATGAGAATGGGCCGCAAACGAATACGAGCCGCCATTTCGATGGCTTCACGTTTATCATGCCCGGCTTTTTGCAAATCATTTGCAAATTGCACAATCAAAATACCATGTTTGCTAATCAAACCGATTAAAGTAACCAGACCTACTTCTGAATAGATATTTAAAGTAGCGCCTCCTACACTTAAACTAACGAAAATCATTGCACCACAAATAGACATAGGCACACTGATCAGCACAATGAATGGATCGCGGAAACTTTCAAATAATGCAGCGAGTGAAAGATAAATAATAATAAGAGCAAAGAAGAAAGTTGTGACAAGAGACGAACCTTCTTGAACAAATTGTCGCGATTGCGCTGCATAATCGATGCTGTAACCAAATGGTAATTCTCCTTCAGCAATGGTGCGCAAGGTATCAAGTGCCTGACCCATGGTCACACCAGGTTGGGCAACAGCAGAAATAGTAGTGGAATTTAATTGTTGAAAATGATTAATGGATTCAGGAACGATGCTGGTTTTTAAATTTGCAACTGTTGATAAAGGAACCGATGAACCACTAGCGGTTGTGATATAATAATCTAACAAATTATTAGTGTTTTGCCTATTGTTACGCATCATTTGCGGAATGACTTGATACGAGCGTCCAGCATAATTAAAATAATTAATATAATTTTCACTCAGTGCACTCGCTATTGTATTTCCTAGATCTTGCATATTTAAACCAAGTTCAGAGGCTTTATCACGATCAAATGCAATGGTAGTTTGTATTTGATCGATTTTTAAATCAGGATCAATATAAGTAAATAGGCCGCTTGCCTCAGCTTTCGTTAATATTCTTTGTAATACATCGTTTAATTTATAAAAATCATCGGTGGTCGTAATTACAAATTGTATAGGTAAACCACTTGCACTGCTTGGAAGAGAAGGCAGCTGAAAAGCAGCCACTTTTGCACCCGCTATTTTTTCGAATTTTTTTTGGATGATAGGTTGCAATTGATTGGTGGTGATGGTTCGTTTGTCCCACGGTATTAAATCCATACCCGTCATACTGGTATTTAAACCATTGGTGCCAACAACTTGAAACACATGAGCAATATATTTTGAATAGTGATTAAATATATCATATACCTCATCAGAATAGAATTGTGTTTGAGCAAGAGAAGCATTGCCTGGCGCTGTAACTTGCCCCAAGATAATCCCTTGATCTTCTTGAGGGGCGAGCTCTGATTTGGAGGTAACAAATAAAAAGTAATTACTCGATAAAATAATTGTAGCAAATACAATGGTAACGGGTAAAAGATTTAGTGAGGCATGCAAGGTTTTTTCATACCATTTCTCTAGCTTATCAAATGATTGATCAATGAAATGAACAAGGCTATGTTTGCTTTTATCAATCGGTTTTAAAATTTTTGAACACATCATAGGGGAAAGAGTGAGTGCAATAATGGCTGATACAGTGACGGCACCTGCTAACGTAAAGGCAAAAGAAGTAAATAAAGCGCCTGTTAACCCACCCATGAAACCAATCGGTAAATAAACAGCAATGAGAACAATGGTAATTGCAAATATGGGATTTGCTAATTCTCTTGCGCCTAGTAAAGCACTTTCGAATGGTGATTTACCTTCTTCAATGTGTCGCTGCACATTTTCTACTATAATGATTGCATCATCAACTACTAATCCAATAGCTAGCACCAGGGATAATAAAGTTAATAAATTAATGGAGTAACCTAACAATAACATGATAAAGAACGCGCCAATAATCGATAATGGAATGGCAATTAATGGAATGGCAACGGTTCGTATTGTTCCTAAAAATAAGAAAATAACAACGGCAACAATTAGAAATGCTTCCAGTAAAGATTTAACAACTTCTTTAATCGAACTATTTACATAGGCACTTGAATCATAGGCGACTGATGCATATAACCCTTGTGGAAATTCTGATTTAATACCAGGGAATAGTTGATTAATTGCTTTTGCTACCGATAATAAATTGGCAGTAGGTGTTAAGACAATGCCAATGTAAACTGCGTTACGATGATTGTAACTCACAGAAGTATTATAGTTTTGCGCACCCAACTCAACAGTTGCAACATCACTTAGTCGAATGATTGCTCCATCTGTAACTTTGACAACCATTTTTTGAAATTGATCGACACTTTCAAGACCTGTATTAGAAGTAAAATTTTGAATGAAGATTTCGCCATCGGTGCGACCGGATGCAGAAATAAAATCATTTTTGCTCAGTGCACTTGACACATCTGCTGCTGTTATACCGTAGGCACCTAATTTAACAGGATCAAGCCAAGCACGTAAGGCAAATTGTCTGTTTCCTAATATTTGAGCATTTTGCACACCATTGATGGCTTGCAAGCGAGGTTGAACGACGCGTAATAAATAATCTGTTATTTGATTACGTTTTAATACATCACTATAAAATGCGAGATACATGGAATCGATGGTTTGGCCAATAGAAATGGTGATAACAGGCAATTGGGAACCCGCCGGCAGTTGATTTAATACGGCATTCACTTGCGAATTAATTTCAGCTAATCCTGCTACGGCATTGTAATTTAATTGTAAATAGACTGTGATTTGACTTTGTCCTTGTGTACTGCTTGATACCATATAATCAATGCCATTTGCTTGTGCAATAGAATTTTCTAGTGGGGTAGTGATAAAACCAGCAACTGTTTCTGGATCTGCGCCAGTGAAAGCAGTGGTAACTGTAATCACAGCGTTTTCAGTAAAAGGAAATTGCATAATGGGTAATAAATTAATGGAGCGCAGACCCAAGGTTAAAATGAATAAGCTGATGACAGAAGCAAGTACCGGTCGTTTAATAAATAGATCGGTAAGATGCATATTTATTCCTCGTGATCATTCGATAAATTAGGCGATGCATGATCAGGAAGTTGTTTTGAATTATTAATTGCAATCAAACTGCCATTTTTAAGTTTCAATTGACCACTCGTTACAATGACATCTCCTTTTTTTAATCCTTGCAAAATAGTAATTTGATCACCGCGCGTTTCACCCGTGATGACAAATACCTGGTTGGCAATTAATATAGGTTTATCATTTTTATCTTTGCCTTGTTCTTTTACTACATAACAAATGCTACCGTAAGGATTAAAACTAATGGCAGCTTGTGGAACTGTTAAATAAGATTGTGGACTACCTACTTGCACAGCCACATTAACAAACATACCGGGTAGTAATTTATGTTGTGCATTAGATGCGGTTGCTTCCACTTTAATATTGCGACTATCTTTATCAACGATGGGATTAATGGTAGTGATTTTACTGGTAAATGTTTGATTAGCATAAGCATCAACGGTGAAATTAACAACTTGTCCACTTTTCAGTTGAGATAACGTATTTTGTGGGAGATAAAAATCAACATAAATTGGATTTAAACTTTGTAGTGTCGCAACCACATCACCTGGATTTAAGAATTGTCCTGGATAAACATTTGATACGCCTAATTGGCCAGTAAAAGGTGCGGTGATTGTGAGTTGCTGCACAATAGCTGCTTGCTGTGCAACTTGGGCTTGCAGACTTTTTAAATTTTGCTCATCCGAATCGAGTTGTTGTTTGCTAATACCTTTGGCTTTATATTGTAACAAATCTCTTTCATAAGTAATTTCAGCGAGTTTGGCGTTTGCTTCTAATGAATGCAATTGACCAATATTAGGATCAGCGTTTTGTTGAACTAATACGGTGCCTTCTTCGACAATACTCCCTCCGGTGAAATATACTTTTTGTATCATCGCAGCAAGTTGAGCAGTAACATTTACACCCAAAATAGCGCGTAAATTTCCAACGGCTTTGATTTGCGGTTGCCAAGAAGAATCATCAACCGTTGTGGTTGTCACGCTTACAATTGTTTCTTGAGTAGAAAACTTGCGTTGTATCAGCCATCCTACAATGCCTTTGTAAATAAAAATTGTACCAAATAATATACCAAGTATCGTAAGCATGATGATCATCGGTTTTTTTACTTCTATCAATTTCTCTTTGATATTCATCGTTTCACCTCATGATGGTCATAGGGTTTTTTGTCGATTCCACCACCCACCACCTAATGCTTGAAATAAGGCAACCGTATCTGTATAACGCGCTGCTTGACTTTGAATGCGATTTAAACGTGTTTGTTGATATTGTTGTTGGGCGGTCAACAAATTAACGTAACTGATGCCGCCTACATGATATTGTTGTTGAGTAATTTTTAATGTTTTAAATGCCGCATCTTCTGCGGCTTGATTGGCTTGAAACGATTTTGCGCCAGTATCTAAAGCGCGCAGAGCATCCGCCACATTTTGGAATGCTTGCAGTACTACTAAACGATATTGAGCATACGCTTGATCATACGCATCAATTGCAGCGCGGCGCTCTGCGAATAATGCGCCTCCGTGGAATAAAGGTTGGGTTATTTTCCCCCCGACATCCCAGCTTTTATTGTTAGATTGAAATAATGCAGAGGGTACTTCTGCTATCCATCCTAAGCCGCCGGTTAAAGTAAATTGGGGAAGTAAATTTGCAGTTGCTACACCAATTTGCGCGCTTGCTGAATGCAGCAAAGCTTCTGATGCGCGAACGTCGGGGCGTTGGCGCACGAGTTTAGAAGGCAGACTAACAGGAATGTATCGAGGTAATTTTAGATTATTTAAATTAATTCGAGGTAAAGGTTGATTGGTATAAGCACCTATTAATACGGAAAGCGCATGTCGTGATTGCGATAGAGATTGTTCAAGTGGTGGGAGGGTTGCACGTGCTTGATCCACTAAGGTTTGTTGCGATAAGATATTTGTATCTGCTAAACCACCCGCACGCAATTGTTTGCGCATGATATTGAGCTCATCTTCTTCAGCTTTAATCAATGCTTGTGTTGCTTTAATTTGTTCTTCATAAGAAGCAATGGTGATTGCTGTTGTAACAATATTTGCAGTGAGTGATAAATAAGTGGCTAGGAATTGAAATTGCTGATAATCCACTTGTGCTTGTAACGATTCAATTTCGCGTCGCGCACCACCAAAAATATCTAGCGTGTACGATATATTGGCAGATACATTGTAAAGATTAAAAATGCTAGATGGTACATTTCCACCAAATGAAGCCGCAACCGTTCGCTGCCGTGAACCATCTGCTGTTGCGTTTAAAGCAGGTAATAAGGTATTGCCAATTTGAGCGCGCAGTACTTCTTGTGCTTGTTTCAGGGAAGCTTCCGCAGCGGCTAAAGAAGGGTTATTTGCTAAGCCAATGTTAATTAATTGATTGATAGTAGGGGAGTGGAATAAATACCACCAATTGGCTCTAATATCGAGATTCATGATATATGCTTGAGCTTTTCCTGCATTTCTAGCAGAAGAAATTTTTACCGTTTTTTTAGGAAGAGGTGATTCATTATAAGAATGAGCGGTAGGGGCAGCAGGTTTGTGAAAATTTGGCCCGACCATACAACCAGTTAAGTAGGCAAAAATAAGAATTATGGATACAAGCTGTACAAAATACTGGTGAGAATGCATTATTTAGCAATCCTGCTTGTTCTCAACGAGGGAAAATTCCCTTAATTCTTTAGAAGACTACTTTTTATGCTAGGGTAGAGGAAGGAAAAAGGCAAGTCCTGTAAGCTTAAATGTAAGCTTAAACTGTAAGCTTAAACTGTAAGCTTAAACTGTAAGCTTAAACAATACTTGGGTTAGCCTCCACTTGGCTTTGGCTATTTTTGCCGATTAAAGCCGACTTAGTTAGCTATGGAAAAATCTCCGGCGGTATCTCTGGAATTTTCTCCGGCGTTGAGGAGAAAAACTAGGGCTGGAATATTTATAGAAAGGATTGCAAGAAAACACCCTGAGTTATTTGCGCATTGGCAGAAAGGAATGTTTAGTGCGTTTGCTTAATGGAAGCGGTGTGAAGCGAGAGGTTCCCGCACCGTTTTGCGAGAGGCTGGAACTGAGATGCTCTGGCCTACTCACCTGTGCTAAAAGGTTGCAAGATCAAAAAAAGTTTTATACGATACGTATTACGAAAAGCTGGAAGATTTTAGGCAAGCATGTATTAAATTTTTAGAAATATTGAATCTTACCATGATAAATTAATTCCTCTTATGAGCGGTGGATTTGAATTAGATTAAAAATTAGCGCCTAAAAATGATTCGCTACGGGTATAGATAAAAAAAGCAGAGGTTCTAGATTATGTTTTCTCATTCAGGGAAGGAAAAATTTTAAAATTCAATGACGCGAGAAGAAAAGAATACATGTATAGTAGGAATTCTAGGTGTAACATTTCCTGGATCTCAGGATTGCATTCAAAAATTTCGAAAATTGGCAGAGTCTGAGGCTGTGCTACCACCGCTTGTCTACCACCAACTTGATTTTTCCATGGTGAAACCTGCTCTTGAAAATGAAGACTGGATGGCTATTGAAGAGTTTCTTCTTGATGGTGTAAAAAAGCTTGAAATGGAACAGGTCTCATTTGTAATTATACCGGCAAACACAGTGCACGTCGTTTTAGAAAGCCTTCAAAACAAGTCACTAGTTCCGATTATCAATATGATTGATGCTGCTGCAGAAAAGGCTAAAGATGAAAATTTAAAAAAAGTCGCTGTTTTGGGAACATCGTGGACAATAAAATATCATTTGTATAAGAAACCTCTTGAGAGTAGAAGTATTGCATATGCTTTACCTAACGATGATGAACAGAAAACGATTCAAAATGCGATTCTCAATGAGCTTGTACCCAATAACCATGTTTCGGAACAAACTATTTTTGAATTGACATCAATTGTAGAACGACTTAGTAAAGACGGTTGTGATGGTGTCATTTTGGCTTGTACAGAATTGCCCATTGTTCTTAATGAAAAAAATTGTGTTGGCATTAAAGTACTCGATACAAATTCTATACTTGCCATCGCAGCGTTCGAGAAAGCTAAACAGATTGAAAACGATATTAGATTTAGCAAATTAATTATTTAGTTTTTATAAGAAGGATCGGATTAATGACATTAAACAAATTGGAAAGACACAATATTGTGTGTCTAGGTTAACAATTTTAACAGATGAAGAGCAGGATGATGTGATTAAAAGGTTGAAAAATCAGCCTGTTAGATCAGCTTGTGCGAGCAGCGTAATTGGCCAAGTGGAGTTAGAAAGAATTATAATTTTCCGCTTCGCACTTTACCATCAAATTTTAGACAATCTAAAACGCGGAGTTTATGAGAAGGTTCTAATTGATCTATATTAAAATAACCAAAGTCAGAATGTTCAAAGCTTAATTTGATATGATAAGGTGTAATAATATTGCAACGAAACATACAAGCATGGGAATGAAAAGCTAGATGAAAATACATGCCGCTCATGTATAAAACTTCAATATTGACATCGAGCTCTTCTTTGCATTCACGAATTAAAGCTTCGTGAATGGTTTCACCCGGTTCAAGTGACCCTCCTGGGAAATGCCAGCCAAAGTCGCCATAAGTTGCTTTTACTAACAACACTTTTTCATCTTGATTAATGAAAATCCCATGAGCACTTAAGCGATATCGATCATCGTAAGCCATATTATTCCTATCCATTTCTTCTTATTTTATCAAAAAAAGGCTCTCTGAAGGGGAAATGAAAGGGATTTAAGAATAGTTGGTTGATGCAAATTTTTTAGTTTTTTTCTTTTTTTCTTGACTTTGATATAAGGGTTTAGTATTGGGGGAGGGCACTGTTGAAAAAACCATAATGGTAGATTGATTTTGATAGTATTTTGTATATCGATTGGATTTGCTAGGGGTTGCAGGAAGCGCTAAATTGGTTCGCTTTAATAATTCTTCTATGGTACTTAGAGATCGGCGGATGGATGTTAAACAATGTTCTGAACATGCTGAACGTTTCCACTCTTTTTGTGTGAGATCTTGTTGTTCTTTGCTAACCAAGTCTTTAATATGAACAAGAAATTGTATGAGTGTTGGCAAGATAATAGCAAAGTAACACTTGATATATGTGTTGTATGTATTATTAGTTTCATCTAATACCCAAAGACGATCAATGCGGTAACTGTTACGAAAGTCTTGAGAAAGTAGTTCATTAAATCCGACATGATGAAAGTAGTCTGTTAATCTTTTATTATTAAATCCTTGCAATAATACTAAAATTTTAGCAATAATTTTGTTAAATGGTGGATAATGTATGCGCGGTTGTATTTGTTCTTCATCTTGTAATTCTTTGGTGGATGCGCGACTCTCTGTAATTTTTTCAAGTATATCTGCAAAATATTCCCAATAATCTTTACCATGAATAGGCATGGAGAGTATCATTGGCGTAATTAATTTTAATCGTTGTAAAATGTGATGACAGGTTTCATTAAATACATCTTGTTGTAGCATACCTTTAATGAACATTAAGTTAGTTGTAATTTTAATGAAATCAATAAAATCTTGGCGAATGTCATCTAAAGTTGCCATGATTACTTCTTCTTTTTGTTTCTCATGATCAAGTGATATCAATGTAAGAATTTTAGTTAATGTATAGTAAATAATAATGCTGAATTCATCTTTAACAGAAGTATCCATTTGATTTTTCGATTTTTCAGTTTCTTCTATTATCTTTGTCATATGTTGTTGAGCTTCAATATTTTGTATAAGAAGATTAAGGTGAGCCATGATTTTAGGAGACATCTTTTCATTAAGCCGTTTAATTTCATCAAGCATCTTTGTGTTTTCTTGACTTGCACCCGCCGAATCAATATGGCTGATTAATGCAATGAGCATTTCCCGCACGTAAAGTACTTTTAAAATGTCTTTCATTGTTTCTACCAATACAGATCCTACCTGATGTTGTTGCAATAAACTATTTAATAGAGTTTTTATTTCATCAATTGCAGGTATGGGTTCAGCTGTTTGTTCCATCTCTAGATGTCTGGTTGTGTAGTGCATTTTGTGAATGTAATGGCCCATCATTGCATCAGCTGTTTTATGTGTTGGATTGAAATAACTCGATAGGGAAGAAGATGGCGGGGTAGGCAATGGTCGAGTTGTACTTCGAATGGGCATGAGAAATGTTTTTCGAATAGGCATGAATGATGGTGATTCTACATCAGGTAAGGAGACAATAGAATGCTGCGGGGAAGAACCGCTCCCTCGGCTATTGATAGAAGAATTAGTACTGGTCGATAAATCGGAGCTACTATGTTCTGAGATAGAAGAATCGGGTCCACCTTCGGAATAAGGAATGGATAGGATATCATTTGTTGCTTCTTCTGATGCAGGATACATGTCGCTATTTTTGTGGAATAATTTTGCTGGGTTATTTTTAAAATAAGAAAACAAACTAAAAGATCGGTGATCTCTTACTTCAGTATGTTGAGGGTCAACTTGAAACCCTAACGATTTAATAATGCAATGAATGTGCTCAAACAAAATGTCAGCTTGCTTGGTATCATATTGGTTCAATGGGAAGCTAGAAAAATCTTGGTGGAAAGCTAATAAATGAGTAATCATTTCTTTTGCGATATTTTTTTGTTCTTTGCGTTTAGCTTTTTTTGCCAATTTACATTTTTCATATAAATCTTTTGCTAAAACAATTCCTCCTTCATACTTGTGAAGTAAAAAACATACTTTATAAAGGGGTGAAGAGTCAACATCATTACTTAGAATGTTTTGAGTAGTAGAAGTAAGCACATTTTTTTCCATTTTTTTCAAAAATTTCTTAATGTCTTTTAATGCGGATGCGGTTTTGATTGCTTTATTTTCAGCAAGCGCTATATTTTTGATCCGGTCTTGTTTTTCAGCGTATTTTGCTATGTAATGATTGTCTTGTGTTTCTATTTCAGAGGTTAGTTGTTTGATATAGTCTTTATTTGTTTTTTTATTATGATAAATATCTTTTGTTATATTTAAAGCTTCTTTCAACCATCTCTTAAATACCGGCGAGAATAACATATCACCAGATGATGCAATGGGATTAACCATGCTCGCCATTTTGGCAAAAAATAAATCTTTATTTAATTCGGGATCATCAATAGATCGTTCTTTTTTTTTATCATCTCGTTCTTTAGAAAATAAGAAAGTATGAGCGGCATCCTCAAAGGCTTTGCGTCCTTCAGGAAAAGAAATTGCAAAGGCAATGAAAAATTGCTCCCCCCAATCGTATCTGGGATTGCTCAAAACAACTTTTATATCGGTTGCGCTTAATGCTTGTGTGGGAATTTGGCCATTGATAATAGTAAGAAGTTTTTTAACATCACGTCTGAGATGTGGCATAATAATTTCACTTCCATTTGAAAATATCGATGCGTTACTTTAATCATATCGTTGTTTTTTTTCAAGCTTTATCTGTTATATTTTCGCATCTAATGTCCATAATGGATAGCGACCGATATAACCCTGCTTGCTAACATTAAAATAGTCTGAAGCTGCCTCCATAATGTTGGCTTCTGAATAATCTAAGCGCTTTTGACCCGCCAGGTTAATCCAATGGTCATTTTGGCAATCGCTCCAATTGACTCGATTGCTAAAAATAATACGCTGATTGCAAATATCGCGTAGATTCTTAAAAATAAGATGATGATCAAGGTAGTGATCAGCAAAACGATCGCTACCAAAATAAAGATATTGATAGATATTTAGCAATAACACGGTTTGAAAAGGCCCACCAAATTCGTTAATGCGGTTAGCAAATTCATGCAATTTAAGATTTTCAAATTGAACATTTTGATGATCAAGATAGGATTGTACTTGACGACAGAAGCAGATGTCATAATCAGTAATATCTATTCCCATACTACGTGTACAAGATGGATAATGACTGGCTGAAAATACAAAAAATCCTTTCGAGCAACCAATGTCAGCAAGGCTGGTGAGTGGGGTGGGGAAAAGGGTGCGAATTTTATTATATCGTTGATTGAGTTTGCGCTTAGGAGACAATTTTCGATGCGTTATTTTATAAGTGTGATTGCTTGGATAGGCGAATTCAGCATAATTCATATACTCTTCAGATAGACCCGTTTCGTAAGGGGTAGAATGGGATAATGTTCGAATCCATTTAAATAGGCGCATAAGCATCAGCTATTTTAAACATGAGTATCCGTTTGGCTGCCAGAAGAGTTGTTTATGCGGCTTCATGTAGAGGTCCTGTGTGAGCGGCCTGAACAGGTTTATCTTTTATAAACCTGGTTAAAATAAAAGGAGGTAAACAAAAAATAATGATGCCTGATAATAATATCATTTCATAACCAACAATGCTTCCGACGGCAATTTGACTGGGAGGCAAAAATCCTAACACAATAGCTACTATACACGCGATGATACCCATGCCCCCTACCAACCAAATACCATAATTTTTTCCCGGTATTTTAAAAATACGTTTTGTATGTGCTTTTTTATAACGCAGTCTGATTGCAGCAGCAAATAGTAATATGTAAAATAATAAAGCCAATTGAGCAGTAAGATTCGATAAAATCCAATAGGATCCGCTTACACTTGGAATAATCAAAAACAAGGTACAAAGAATGGAAACAATCACGCCTTGTATCATCAGTATGCCAATAGGCATGCTTTTTTGATTAGTGTAGTTCAACAAACGTGGGAGTTGGTTATCGTTAGAAGCAACTAATAAACCTCGTGCAGGGCCTATGATCCAAGCAGTAGCGCCGCTTAAACTGCCGATAATAATTAAGGCAGCAATGACTGGAATAAACCAGCTCATACCAAATGCGTTAAAAAATACGCCAAATGCATCAATTAATCCGGATACTAAATTGAGTTGTTTATTAGGAATAACAATGGCGATAGCTAAACAAGCTAAAATTAAAGTAGCTAAGATGATGATACTAGAATAAATCAAGGCGCGCGGATAGTCTTTGGTTGGATTACGAACATCACCTGCATGTACCGCAGACATTTCTATACCCATTAAACCAAATAAAACATTAGTAAGAAAAGCTAGATTATTTAAATTAGAAAAATTAGGAATGAGGTTACTAATAGAAAAAGAAATTTGGCTGGGCCTATCTAAATAAAGCCATAACATGCCTAAGCTGCCTATTAATATCATTGGAAACATAGTACCAACTATTGCACCGACAATACTGATTATGTTCGATATTTTCAATCCTAGACAATTTAATAAAGTGATACCCCAAAAAGTACCTAATGTAACGCTAAACATAAATAGTTTGTTGTCTACCAATGGTGGATAAATGGAGTAAGCTAATATGCCCGCAACAAAAGAGAAAATAGTTGGGTACCAGACAACATTATAAATCCATTGCAACCAAATGGCTAAAAAACCGAAACGGGGTCCAAAAGCTTCACGTACCCAGATATAAGCGCCACCGGTGGTTGGCCATGCGGTCGCTAATTCAGCGGTAATGAGAACAGAAGGAAGAAAAAAAAGTAATATAGCAAGCGCGTAAAAAAACACGAGCGCAAGGCCATATTCCGCGCCAGCGGTTAAGCTGCGTAAATTATCAATGGCAATGACATTAATCATGACCAGTGAAAAAACGCCAAGAATTTTATTGGACGGTTGCAATTGCATCGTGCCTCGCATAATTGATTCACTTTACGCAATAACTAGATGTTGACTTCATTTTGACTTCAAAGGGTGTATTACTCGGGGTTCGTCGCTGCAGGTATCCCACCGTGCTCGTACCTGCGCGCGGTGGGAGCCCTCCTTCCGCGACACCCCTCGTGTTTGGAATATCGAGAGTCAAAATGAAGTCAACATCTAGTTATTGCGTAAGTTAAGTATTTAAGCAATTGTAGTTATATTAGTGTGTTAATACAATGCCATACTTATGTTATTTATAGTCTCATAATAGGATTAAGGTCTTCTTAAATTGGAGTATATTCTAACCAATTTCTTGCAGGCAAAATTCTGTTAATTGAGTGAGTAATTTTCCGGTTGCACGATTAGCAGCTACAACTCCCCCATAGGGCGTTCGTTGTCGAATGGGTTCGAATATAGAAAATTGTTTAGTAGCAATGACTTGCCCAGTTGCTGTTTGACTTAATTGCACTCGCACAGTTAATTGCACCATACCTGGGTGATAAATGAAATTTTGCTGTAACTGTAAAATTTGAGTATTGAGCGTGTAATGGTAGTTTCCAACAAAAGGTGGCGTAACAATAGCATGAAAATAGCCTGTGTTTTGTAAGGATTGAACAATCAGTGGTTGAAGCATTTGGGAAGGTGTTTCTGCCCAACGATTTTTAGCGAAATAAGCAATTTGATATGGTTTGATGGTGTAAGCCATTTGGGTGGTGTTATAAGCAGGAACTGTTTCAGGTAAGGAGACATATAAAGTGATAGGTCGATTCTGATGTGATTTTTTAACTTGATAAGACCTTGTATTTAATATGTAATTAGATTCGGATTCGAGTTTGACAGGGGGTAAACACCCGACTAATAACACGAAAAAAAATAGGATCAATATCATTCTCATTTCATTTCTCCTGGCCCAGCATTTGGTTTCGTATCACGTATTAAAAGAGATGGATTTTGTCTTAATTCAATAGCAAGTTCAGCAATTACTCGTGACATATTATTTAAGTTTGCTAATACGCGATAAGCCATGGGTAGCGTCTGTATTTGAAGTAATTGTACAGTATTGGATGAAGATTGCATAAAGGGGGTTAGTTGATGGCTTGCTTTAGTTGTATTAGCAAAAATGAGATTTAACTTGGCATCGCTTTCTTTTAAAATTTGAGTAATTTGATCAAGATTTGCCAAGGTTTTTTTGGCAGCTTGCAGATTTTCTTTATCAAGCAATGCCTCAAGTGACACTTGTACTCGTCGAAAATTTGCAACCAAACGCCCTAGAGCAATATCAAGACGAGTAAAAAGTGATGGACCTGATTGAATGATAGGGAAGGTTTGGCCAGATTTTAGAATCAATGGCCTAATATCTTTTCCTGCATCTTTTAATGCAACATATGTAATATTAGTAAGGCCTCTAGTAGCTAAAGTAGCAATCGTACCTTGAGTAATAGGGGTGCTGCTTTTTATCCGCAATAATAATTGTACAAAGTGTGGATTAGAAGGATCTAGCATTATATTTGATACTTCGCCAACCTCCACTCCATTATATTCAACATTGGAGTTAACAGTTAAACCTGTTACAGATTCAGTCATATAGACAAGATAAGTGGCATATTTTTCCAGTGATAATCCTAATGATAACCAAATAATGGTTAGTAATATGGTAAGGAGTAGGGTAGAAATAAAAATACCCACGACAATAGAATTAACTTTTGGTTCCATGTTTTTGTATCCCCTACATCCTCACTTTTTTGTTGATTATTAAGAAACTTTAGCATATTAGTAGAAATTCGTCACCGTGGTCTGTTATATGGAAGGGTAGCAGTGCATATTAAAAAAATGAACTCTCATTTATCTGCGATAGCCACTATTCTCCATGATGGTCATTATCACGATGGTGTGACACTTGGGAAGAAATTGGGAATTACTCGGGCTGCTGTGTGTAAATTTATTAAAAAATTAAAGGATTATGGTATAAATATCCATTCCGTTAAGCAAAAGGGATATGCATTACTAGAACCATTTGTATTACTTGATCGGATGGCCATTCAACAACAATTAAAAAATAATGATTTAGATATTGACATTTTTGAGAGTCTTCCTTCAACAAATGATTATTTGAAATCCCTCCATGGTTTGGTTCGCCCAAGAATATGTTTAGCTGAACAACAAACGCAAGGTAAAGGTCGGTTGAACCGTTATTGGCATTCACCGTTTGGACAAAATATTTATTTTTCATATTCGTATTTTCTAGAAAAAGATATTGGCGAATTAGCTGGGCTCAGTTTAGTTGTTGGTTTAGCGATTATCCATTTATTAAAACAATATCAATTACCAGCTTGTATTAAATGGCCTAATGATGTGCTTTATCATGGGCAAAAACTTTCTGGAAATTTAATAGAAGTTGAAGCGAAAACGCATGATTCATGTCGCATTATTATTGGTATCGGAATAAACGTTAATATGCTTGAAGCTCGGATGGATGAGATGTTGGAATGGGCTTCACTGCGGGCTATTACCAAACAGTATGTTGATCGAAATAAAATGTGTGCTTTATTAATTAAGATCTTGCTTGATTATTTAAAAAAATTTGCAGCACATGGGTGGAGTGTTTTTATGAACGAATGGCAATCTGTTGATTTTCTTATTAATAAAATTATTACTTTACAATGTGGCCAGCAAATGTTTACTGGTCGAATGAAAGGTATTAATCGGCTTGGGAATTTATTGTTAGAAGTAGATCATGGTATAATTAAAGGGTTTTCATCAGGTGATACGAGTATTGTCAAACAAACTAGATCACATCCAATAGATCAACAAATAACATTACAATAGTAAGCGCGCTCATTCCTAATATAATAAAGGTAAAAGCAAGTAGTGAGGGAGTCGTGTAATCAAAATTAGTAATAATCAAACTAACAGATGCCGATCCTAACATTTGAATACAACCAATGAGTGCTGAACTGCTTCCTCCCAAATGGCGAAAATTTTTCATTGAACCGGCAATAGCATTAGGAATAATGATACGAGCACCAATGACGTAAACTGCCGAAGGGATGATAATAGTGAATATATTAGTGTACCGAAAATAATAAGCAATGAGCATGAGCATACCGCCGCACACTAATAGGATTGCGCCTAAAAAAAGTAAATAACGTATATTGACGCGAGGCGCTAAATGATTCACCAACAAACCACCAATCAGATAACTACCAGCAATAATGAGCGAGTACCATCCATATTGGGATGGTGTTAAACCAAAAATATTAATCAATAACAGAGGGCTGATTTGGAAATAAGCAATCAAACCTGAAAATGCAAGCGTATAACACAATGTACACAAGATAAATGTTGGTGTGGTTAGAATGTGATAATAATTTTGCAAAATCTCTTGAAATTTGAGAGAAGAAATAGAATGCTGTTCATTATAATCTCTGGTTTCAGGAAGAAATTTTAAAACAATAAAGAGCACAATAAATATGCAAAATGATGCGAGCAAAAAATTGCTACGCCAGCCGAAAATCTCTTGAATATATCCACCTAAAATAGGAGCAATAATTAAAGTAATGACTAATGTAGTTGTTGTATAAGACCATGCTCTTGATAATTCTTGGCCTTTAAAGCAGTCACTCGCAATAGCTCGGTTCAATACCCCGCATGCCCCAGCACCAATTCCTGCGATTAATCGAGCTATCAATAATACAATATGATTAGTAGCGATTGCGCAAACCATATTACCAATTAAGAAAATAGTAATTCCAGATAGAATGACACGGCGTCTTCCATATTGATCTGAAAGTGGTCCATAAATTAATTGAGAGAGACTAAATCCGAAGAGATAGGTGGTGAGTGTTAATTGGGTGCGAGAGTCGGGTATGAGAAAATATTGACTGATAGCAGGTAAGGAAGGTAAATAACTATCTAATACAAAACGACTTAAAGAGGCGATTAAGCATATAATAAGAATTATTTTAAGGCGATCATGCATTCCTTACCCGCTGCAAATTTGTAAATATTAAATAATCAAGCAAGAGTTAGGTTTTTATTTCTCTTGGAATTTTTATATTTATAAGATAAAAGAATAGCTGATCAGGCCCGTTGTTTCAAGGATAGTTTTGATGCCGGAGGTTGTTTAGTGAAAATTGGATTATCTTTTGATGCCAATTAACTGTACTTTAAAAATTAACATTTGATTAGGGCCAATAATAGGGGGTACACCACGTGTGCCATAAGCCAATTTTGCTGGAATATAAAGTTCCCATGTAGAACCAGTTTTCATAAGTTTTAGCGCCTCTGTCCAACCAGTGATGACACCAGAAACGGGAAAAGTAGCAGGCTCACCGCGTTTATAAGAACTATCAAATTCTGTCCCATTTAAAAGTGTGCCAGAATAATGGACGGTGACGGTATCACTTACTGTGGGAGTAGGGCCACTACCCGCAATTATTTCTTTATATTGTAAACCATTTGCTAAGGTAATGATGCCGGGTTTGCTTTTATTGGTCGTCAAAAATTTCTCTTCTTCTATTTTATTTAATTCAGATGGATTGATCATAGTGGGTTGATTTCCAGAAGGTTGATTATCGATTGCATAAGTGGGCACATGAAAAAATAAAAACAATGAAATAAAAAAAATCATGGATGATTTCATATACGTTCCTTATCGTGAAATGATTTACAACTATATAGCATTGATATAGACTCTTCAAGTCATAAGCTAAGTTACTATAATTGATGGAGCATAGCATGGATATTCCAGAAATTTCCGTACAAGAACTTGATGCATTGCGTAATGCAAAAGCTGATTTTTTAATTTTAGATGTTCGTAATCCAGATGAATATGCCATTTGTAATTTAGGCGGCTGTTTAATTCCTTTTAAAGAATTACCTTCCCGTTTAAATGAACTGAATCGGGATCAACTTATTATTATTCATTGTCATTCTGGTGGGCGGTCACGACGCGCTACAGAATTTCTTCTTCAAGCAGGTTTTACGCAAGTTAAAAATTTACGCGGTGGAATCACTGCGTGGACCAATGAAATTGATCCAAAAATGGCAAGGTATTAGAATATTGCAAGCATTCGGGTCCTATAGCGAGGAGCAGGAAACGTGAAACTGGATGTTATTTCATATGATGATTTACTTCATATCACTACTAACCAAGCTGTCCTTCACTATTTAAGAACAGCTTTACTTGATAAAGGCATTGTTGGTATTTGCAATATTCCAGAATTTGAAAATCAATCCCGTGCTTTTGTGCATGCTGCTCGACAATTTTCTGCATTGGAGGACAAGGTCAAGCAACAATATGCTCCAGATCGTGAAAGTGGTCAAACAGAAGGTTATGAGCTTGGAGCAGAACAATTTCAAGATCAGAGTGGAAAGTGGCATACTGACGATAAGAAGGCTTCATTTTATGCCTTTGTCCCAGATAATTTACGCAATAAATGGCCTCGAGAAATAAATTTAAAAACACCGTACTTAGAATTAGGCGAGTTGATTTTTAATACAGGTAAGTTATTACTCCATGTGATTGGTATCAATCATGAGGTTGGATTGGCGCATGATTCATTGGTTGGTTATGGGAGAATGTTACACTATCACAAAGAAAACGATGCGAGTAATATTCATCCAAATTGGTGTGGAGCGCATGTTGATCATGGAGTGTTTACTGGCATTATTCCAGCTTATTATTTTCGTAATGGTAAAGAAGTAGAGGAGCCTGAAGAAGCAGGGCTTTACATCCAAGCAAGCAATAGCCATGATTTTGAAAAAATAAATGCCTCTGATAAATCTGTTTTATTATTTCAAGTGGGTGAATTTGGCCAATTGATTTTGCATGATTACATTCAAGCGACAAAACATGTAGTCAAAAAAGCAAAAGGAGAAATAGAACGTTTTACTTTCGCATTATTTTATTCCGCACAGGATCATGTTGTCGTTAAATCGCGTTCTAGGTTAATCGAAGATGAACGTTATGCGCAAAATCAATTTTCAGATGGAAGCATTAGTTATCTGAAATGGCAGGAAGCTTCATTTGTAAGATACCGCGCGAGGCAATAAAGTAGAATGCAAAACAATCGTTTGTTTAAAGAGAATGTTTATTCTACAAATAACTTACCGGTATTGCAAAATTATTTTCTGTGATGGGTAAATATTGGTTGATTAGACAAACCACACCACCCGTACCTATTTTCTTATTAAATTTTTTAAGAACATGAAATGATTGAATCGTTATTTTATCTACACGAGCAGATTTTTTAAATTCTAAAGGATAAATGATATCGTCTCGTATAATAAGTAAGTCTATTTCTTTTTTATCTTTATCTCGATAATAATATAGAGGTGCTCGCTTGCCATTGTGCCAGTAACTTTTTAAAATTTCAGTGAAAATGAATGTTTCTAATATAGCACCAGACATTGAACCAGCTTCTAATGTTTCTGCTGTAGACCACTCTGTTAAATAAGCACACAATCCTGTATCAAGAAAATATAATTTTGGTGTTTTAATTAAACGACTAGTAATATTATTATGATATGGCTCTAATAAATAAATAATTCCTGATGCTTCTAAAACTGATAACCAATTTTTTGCAGTCATAGGGCTAACGCCACAATCTCTACTCATATCTGACATATTGAGTAATTGTCCTGTTCGTGCAGCAGCGGCACGTAGAAATTTTAAAAAAGTATGTATATCACCCACATGAGCAAGATCACGAATATCACGTTGTAAATAGGTTTGTACATAGGAGCTGTAAAAGACATCTCGATTGACAACAGAGGAGCATATAACAGGAAATTGACCACGCCAAATAATACGATAAATATCTTGTAAAGATAGGGTAACCGAATTTTTCGCACGATTTTCGAGTTGAAATACATTAGGAAGAAAAGGTTCACTTACCTTTGGATTTTTCTGTTGCTCTTTTAAAGATAAACCTAAAAGATTAACTATACCTACTCTTCCAGCCAATGATTCAGAAATTCCTTTCATTAATTGAAATTGCTGCGAACCTGTTAACCAAAACGCACCTAACTGATGTGTTTCATCAATGTGCATCTTAATATAAGGCAATAAGTCAGGAGCATATTGTATTTCATCTATTAATAAAGGTGGTTTGAAACGCTGCAAAAACAATCTGGGTTCTTCATTAGCTAATTGGGCATTTAAAGGGTCATCTAAGGTAACATAGGTACGCATGTTTTTGCTTAAATAACGCAAAAGAGTAGTTTTTCCCACTTGTCTAGGACCAGTGACTAAAACAGCAGAAAACTGTCTATCTATTTGTTTTAAATAACATTCTAATGTGCGATGAAGGTAGTCAGGCATGATATTCGTCCAATTTATATTTCCATTATAAATTGGACGAATCAAATTGAAAAGCATTACATGATGGTACAGCAGGATGTCTCTGGTTGTTAGGGTAGTAACTCGCGTACACCAGGTAAGTCATTTATCATTTGAGGTAAGCCTAAGCCATCTTTTGCTAAAGCTTCTGCAAGAACAACAGGTTTTTTAAATAAACCAACGCGACCAAGTATATTCTTGATGTTAAAACATAAGTTTGGAAAACAAGATTTCGTTGGTTCTTGGCTCGGCAATAATTTCTTTTTTGTTTCTTCATCTAATTTTAGTTCTTCAATAGCACGATTTAATTTTTTAGCAAATTTGTTTTCAGTTATTCTCAAACCAAATAATCTAGCCAAATAGCAACTCTTATGCTCTCGCAAACGAAAGTGATAATTACCATCTTGCAAACGTTGTTTGAAGTATTCTGGCTTACTCTTAACTAATTTTTTTAATTTTTCTTTGTTTACTTGATATTTTCTATTTTGCTTTTCAATGCATAAATCGATGCGAATTTGTAATGCAAATTCAGCGAGAGAAGCTTTTCTTGCTTCCATGCGGAGAATTAATTTATTTTTTGCTGATTCATAATAACCATCTGTCGATTCCTTATTTACTTTGTGTACGCCAAGATGTGTTGCAAATTGTTTAATGGGTTCCATATCATCGTCATAAAATTCGTGTACTTTATCCAAAGACTCTTTGATGATAGAGGTATAATCTTGTTTAGCTGCATTATCTAAAGCGTCAGCCATTTCATAGGTAATGCGCATGGCACGTGGATATTCGCGAAAATGATTGGTTGGTCCAAAACCTGGTAACAGTCGCAAATGAGAATTAGGATGAATTTTTTTATGTAAATGATATAACGATGATGCAAAGTCTAAACAAACTAATTGACCACCATCAAAGCCTATGTTCGCTGAATGCATATCAAACATGTTAGCAACTAACATCGCACAAGTAACTGTTGCAAATTCAGATTTTTTAACGCAGCGTAATACGGTTTTTTGTATGGGCCCATAATTCCATGATCCTGCAAATTTTGGTCTATCTTCTGGTTCAGGTTGATGATGCAACCAATAGGCAAATTTATATAAATCGGTATAATCATTAAAAAATTGTGAGCCAATATAGACGTTTTCTGAAGGATTAGAATTGTTAGGATCATCGATACGAAGTAAGACAATCTTGGCTGCTTGTTTTTGCGCTAATGATTTAATAATTGCACCGCCTACGAATTCAGCAATGATTTTTCCATAGCATGGGTTGTTTTTATAAGTTTCGCGCTTGACCAACATATTGTGGCCAAATTCTTGTGTGTCATTTGCTTTATATTCATATATACCGCCATAGGGACCAGCCGAATGAGCACCACCGTTTTTTCCATCAATTTGCTTGTAACCATAGTCATTACCTGCTCGAGGATTAAGATTTATTTGAATATTTGGAGGTGCTGATTGTTGCTTAACTGTATTTTCAGGATCACAATAAATGGAGAGTTTTTCCCGTAGTCGTTTAGCTGCTTTAAAAATATCGCTAGGTGTTTCTTCTTCTGACATGTTCGTAGTTTTAAATAATAAAAATAGAACTTGATTGATGTTTATAGGAGATTCATGAGATTCTTGAGCTATGTTGCCACCAATGATTTGATATAGACGAATGAGATGATCAACATCTTTTAGTAATTGTAAATAGGTGTCAACAGAAGGGTTTTCTTTGTTTTTATTAAGATAATCATGGATGTCGTATAATAAAACGCTTATTTTATATTGTATTTCGATAGTGTTGCCAAGCTGCCGCATGGTTGGTTCATTGATGTTAAATTGACTGCGAATAGTTCGCTTAATATTTTTTAAATTTTCATTAATCTTTTTAACAATAGGATCCACAACTTTATCCTCGTTTATTATTTTAAAATGAGCGTGCTTAATCTCGCAGTATAGCAAATAGGGGAGGTAATACATATTAAGAGAAGCTTAAATAAGGCTCACATCCAATATCGTATAAATAACAATAAGCGCCCTACAATCATTTTATACCAGGGTTTCTTTTTTAAATCGTTAATATTAATTTTTTGCGACTGTTCCAAATCGTTCACGAATTGTTGTTCTAATGCTCTTTTGGCTTTAAGTGTTTGAATACAAACATCCACTTCTAAATCGTGGCGCAAACTACGAGAATTTAAATTACTGGAGCCAACGCAATACCAGTCATCTAAAATAAGCGTTTTAGCATGTAACATGCTGGGCAAATATTCATAAATCGCCACACCATGTTTTAATAAAATTGAATAAAAAGTGTAAGAAGCAAGTGAAACAATAAAAACATCCGATTGATATGGCAACATGATGCGTACGTCTACTCCTTTTTTAGCTACACGAAGCAGTTTTTTCAATAAAACATCATCAGGAACAAAATAGGCATTTGTAATCCAAATGCGTTCTTTACAATGAAGCATGCGTCTTAAAAGGGTGATGTAAAGTGCGCGCCTGTTTCGCCAAGAATAATTAAGACGGAAAACAGGATTTGGATCAATCGATCGAAACGCGAATCGTAGACGTTTTTGAATAGGAACACCACCCCAGTTTCTTTCAAAAGCATATTGCAATTCTTCTGTTTTAATACCAGTTAACCTAACAGTTGTATCACGCCAATTTTCTCCGCCGTTTTTTTTAGTTAGATTTTTGGCAGTAATATTGGCACTACCAACATACACAATATGTTGGTCAATAATGCTTATTTTGCTGTGATTACGTGAGTTCACTACTGAAAATAATTGCAATATATGAGAGATAACGGAACTTGAAGGATTACGAGTTTGCCACCATTGCCAAATGAGCCAAGGAAGAGGATGAAAAACACGTATTGCAATACCTGCTGTTTCTAATTGCGTCGTTATTTTATTTCCCAAGTTAGGTGTGCCAATGCCATCCACTAGTATTCGAACGCGGACACCATGATGAGCAGCATGGCATAATGCATGTGTTACTTCTTGACCTATATTATCGTTTTCAAAAATATAAGTTTCAATATCAATTGTTTCTTTCGCGGTTTGAATATCCGCGATGAATGATGGTATATAAAATTCATTGATTAGAATAGTTTCTTGATTCGTATTCCTATTGTTCATTAACATTTTTTAATGTCAGATGAGCTTCGAGCGCAATATGATCTGACAATATTCTCCATGGATGTTGAAGAAGTCGATGAGCGCAACTAGCATGAAATCCTCGATAATAAACCCGATCAAGCTTAAGTAAAGGTGCCCAAGCAGGAAACGTTCTAGCATAGGCTTGGTGGCAATGTAAAAATGCTTCTTGCAATCCTAAACCTTTTATCAATGGTTTCGTTGCTGATCCTGTCCAATCATTAAAATCACCACCTAAAATCAAGAGATCTTGATCAGATAGGGTAGATTGAATATAAGTGACGATTTTTTTTAATTGTTTTAACTGATCACGTATTGAAAGACCTAAATGAACGCAAAGTAAATGCAGTGTTTGCTCGAAAGATCCAAATTTGATGATGGAATGGAGTAAACCTCTACGTTCATAATGGCGCAGAGTGAGATCAATATTATCTGATAACAGAATTGGAAATTTACTGAGGATGGCATTGCCGTGGTGACCACTACGATAGATAGCGTTTTTTCCGTAACTAAGATGAGGCCAGATTTCAGAAGAAATTTCTTCAAATTGAGACCCCCGAATTTCTTGTAGAAAAATAATATCTGGATGCAATTCTTGAATATGTGAATGAATTTTATCTAGAGTAGGAGTGCGGCCCCAACCTATACCTTTGTGGATATTGAAAGTTAAGATTCGAATATTCATAACAAACTGTTTATTGAAGTCGCAAT
>MGXW01000099.1:4878-8207 GCA_001801495.1 Gammaproteobacteria bacterium RIFCSPHIGHO2_12_FULL_37_34 | reverse complement strand
AGAGTTAGCGTTAGGATGATTTTTTATCGTCTGAAGCTAACTTGAGATCGAAAAGGGATGGTGATTGCACTTGCAAGTTGAATTCCCTCCTGCCCAATCCACGATAGTCCCAATAGTCTATACTATTGGGCTATATTCAACTAATTGAATATTATATTACAATACTCAAAAAATCAATGTTATAATAATTCCAGAGCTACTATTGGTTAGATTGTAACGTAATGAATTTACAATTTATTTTAATTTCGCTTACAGTCGTAAGCGAATGTTTTGCAGGACCTGTTAGACCAAAGATATAGAATTTAATGATTACAAACAAGCACTTGAAGAAGCAAAAACAAACCATTTTAGCCTTTGGGATAAGGGATATAAATTTAGCTGAGATTGTGTCTGCATGCGGACACAATTCAGATCACCGAACAACACTACTGGCAATTGTGTCTGCATGCAGACATTTTTATATGAGGTATAAGAGCCATGGATAAATCAATTTCTCATAATATAGACGAAAAAAAGTTATATGATGATGTCAGTCATTTAATAGAAATAACCCAAAAACGGACATTGCGTGAAATAAGCCGAACAGGCGTAATGCTTTATTGGCACATCGGTCATCGTATAAATCACGATATTTTAAAATTTTCCCGCGCTGAATATGGTGCTCAGGTCATTAAAAACTTAGCTGCTAAACTACAAACAAAGTTTGGAAGTGGTTTTGGGCACAGAGTTATTCATCGATGTTCTCAATTTGAAAAAAGTGGCATCAGAGTTTCTCAATTTATAACTGAGATACCACCAAAAGAAATATTTGAGAAACGGTTGCATGATGCAATACAACGTGCAAGAGAAATAGAAAGCATTAAGTTACTCAATAATAATGATATTGAGGAATAAAATAATAATATGCCTAAGCTTCCTATTCCTCTTCCTGTAATAGATGGTATAAAAGAAAGTTGTTTTGATAAATCAAGTACAGACTCAATAGTAAATCAAAATGACCTTAGCGCTATACTAGAATATCTTAAACAATATGATGGTAATAAAGCCACATTTGATGCCTATCGCCGTGAAATTGAGCGATTACTTCAATGGTCTAGGCTTATTGCGAAAAAATCAATTTTTGATCTCAAACGCCAAGACATTCAAGAGTATATTGAATTTTGTCTCAATCCACCAAAATCATGGATTAGTACCAAACGAGTTCCGCGTTTTATCGAAAGAAACGGAATGAGAATGCCAAATCCAAAGTGGCGCCCTTTTGTTGCGACTGTTAGTAAAAGAGATTTTAAAAATGGCGAGCGACCAGATAAAAATAATTATCAATTATCGCAAAAATCGATTCGTGAAATATTTACTGTCTTAGGTAGTTTTTATAACTATTTATTGATGGATGAAAAAATAACAGCTAATCCAGTAGCACTCATCAAACAAAAAAGTAAATATCTCCAAAAACGGCAGCAACAAGCCATTGTAATGCGATTGTCTGAAAAACAATGGCAAACATGTCTTCAAGTAGCAAAAGAATTAGCGGACGAAAATCCTGAAAAGCATGAACGAACATTGTTTATTTTATCTGCATTATATTTATTATATCTTCGCATTTCTGAACTGGTTTCGAATGATCGCTGGGCTCCTATGATGAAACATTTTTATCAAAAAGCTGATGGTTCGTGGTGGTTTAAAATTGTCGGGAAAGGGAATAAGTTGCGTGAAATAGCGGTAAGTGATGACATGCTTTCTGCTTTAAAACGATACCGTGAAAAATTAAATCTAAGTCCTCTACCCTCACCTAATGAAAAGACTTATCTTTTATCCAAAGAAAAAGGTAAAGGTGAAATGACGGATTCTCGTTACATTCGTCGATTAATTCAATATTGTTTTGACAAAACGATTAATAAATTAAGAGAAGATAAACTTTTCTCAGAAGCAGATAGCATGGAATCTGCTACAGTACACTGGCTCAGACATACCGGCATCTCCGATGATATTAACAAACGTGGTCGCCCTATTTCTCATGTACGTGATGATGCTGGGCATAGTTCAAGTGCGATTACCGATAGATATAATGATATTGAGCTGAAAGAGCGTTATGAGTCTGCAAAGAAAAAGAAGTTAAATGAATCGTATAAATGAAAAACGTTTACATTGTTAATTTATTTAGCTTGTTATCCTGTCATTCGTTTCTCTATTGTTTTCTTGCAACTGTCACGATGCGCTCAGTCTTCTTGTCGTTAAATTTTGACCCATCAATGCCGCATTGACTAAGAATCTTGAAGCCATTTTTAGCTAGCATTTCTCTAAGCTCATCAGCTGTATAAAGTTGCAAAGTGATGATATTTTTAGATGCTACTTTGGGTGATCGCATAGCTTTTTGAGTATAAAAAATACTGTATGAAGTAAGAATACCGCTATTGTCAATAATGCTATGCTGGAGTTCACGAACTTTCATTTTCCCAGAGCTTGCTATCCTTTCCATCGACATTTTCATGATGTTATTTTTGTCTAAAACATAATTCAAATTGATGATGTCAAAAATAAAAATTCCTCCATCATTTAAATTTCTATGTATGTTTCGCATGGTTTTCGCAAAACCTGTTTTTGTAAGATGACCAATTGCATTAAATATTGTAATGGCAGCATCAAATTTTCCAACTTTAATAGTGCGCATATCCCCACGTAGAAATTTTATTTTAACTTTTTCTTGTTTTGCTTTTCTTTTTGCAATTTTTAGCATTCCAGAACTAATATCAGAACCTGTCACCTTAAATCCACGTTTTAACAGATGAAAAACTTGCGAACCAGTGCCGCACGTAAGATCAAGCACAGTTTTAATTTTATATTTCTTGAGTATCTTTTCTATTGTTCGATTGGTAGTTTTTTCGTTGGTAGTGTCTTTATGAAATAATTCTTCGAATTCATTATCTTTATCGTACCAATCAGGTATTTTGCCGTGTTTTGCCATAACATTGCTCCAAAATAAGTGCTTCTATTGAATAAAATTAGTTAATATTTATTTATAATCTTGAATTTTTTGCTTAGCGATTTTTAATTAAAAAACCTCTTCTTTGACATTCACGCAACATCCATCGCAAACCATCCGTAATTTTCGGATAGGTTGAAATAGACTCCACATGATCAAAAAATTTAGCAGTTCCTTCATAACAACCAGTGATCGTGCCCCTCATGTCATGCCAAAAATAAACATAAACTAATTCAGTATGACCTGACATCGCCTCAGTGATCGCCCCAAGACTAACAATCTCATTTTCTTGAGCCGATGCACCCAATTCTTCTTTCAGTTCACGAATAACAGCCTGCAAAGGCTCTTC
>MGXW01000099.1:0-4801 GCA_001801495.1 Gammaproteobacteria bacterium RIFCSPHIGHO2_12_FULL_37_34 | reverse complement strand
GTCGCGGAAATTTAATATTTAAAAAATCCGCACAACTTGTGCGGGAATTTGTATTTTTTGTGGTCGCAATTTGCAACCACAAAAAAATCACCTGGTAATAGTAATATTTATCACAAATTTATACGCAGTAGGATAGTGATGACAGTGTCACCACTATTCAGATAGCACAGAACTCAATTAAATTAATAATAACAATTATCACGCCTATTTAAGGGTCTTACATAATGCTCTTCAATACATCATTTAATGAACTAAATACTTTTCTATCTTCAATTCGCAACATGACACCAATCTTCTTTAACTTACGTAAAACACGTTCGTTTGCTTCACATAAATAAACTTTTATCCCACGTTTATCATATTGATCAATGACTTCTCGAAAAGTTTCTAAACCAGTCATATCAATAAACGGTACATCTTTTAATCTAAAAATAATTTTTTTGGGATCTGTATGAGTAATTGCTAACGCATGTTCAATCTTTTCAGCTGCACCGAAAAAAAACGGGCCTTGTATCGCATAAATAATAATATCTTTAGGTAATGTAATCATTTCACCTGGCACTTCTGAGCGAATTTGCTCATGAAATTGTTGTTCAATAGTCACCATTTGACTCATACGGCGAATAAAAAATAACATTGCAAGAATGACACCAATATTTACTGCAACAACAAGATTAGCAAAGATGGTCAGGAAAAACGTTGTTAATAGTACAATGACATCGTAACGAGGCGCGTTTTTTAAAATACGCATAAAATGTGGTGTATCACTCATATTAAAAGCAACTACAAATAAAATAGCAGCTAAGGTACACAATGGAATATAGAATGCAAGAGGTGCTAATAAGAGAATCACTAACAAAAGAAAAATGGAATGAATGATAGCAGCAATCGGACTATTTCCACCATTCCGAATGTTCGTTGCCGTACGCGCAATCGCACCCGTTGCTGCAAATCCACCAAAAAGTGGCGTGAAAATATTAGCTAATCCTTGACCTATTAGTTCCATATTTGAATAATGTCGCGTATTAGCCATGCCATCTGCTGCTGTCGCTGATAGTAATGATTCGATGGCACCAAGCAAAGCAATGGTAAATGCCGAGCTCATTAATTCCAATATATGACTAAAGGTCACATTCGGAAAATGAAACGATGGTAGTTGTTGTGGAATGCTGCCAAACGTGCTACCTAATGTTGCAACATGTTTAAATTGAAAAATAGCTTGTATGAAAGTCACCACTATCATAGCTACCAATGGCCCTGGTATACGTTTTACAAATTTTGGAGTAATGATGATTAGTAACAGGCTAAGACAAGCTAAAAAGGTTGTCGTCAGATTAAGATGGGGCAATGCTTGCAATAAAGTGACTAATTTTTGATGGAAATGGGCATCTAATGGAAAAGATGCGGATAACCCAAAAAAATCTTTCCATTCCCCCATAAAAATGACGAAACCTATACCACTTGTAAACCCTACAATCACAGGATCTGGTATAAATTTGATTACATTGCCAAGTTTAATAAAACCCATAAACAACAAAATAAAGCCAGAGAGAAGAGTCGCGATTTGTAAACCATCTACGCCATATTTCGCAGTAATACTAGCAAGAATAATAACAAATGCGCCTGTAGGGCCTGCAATTTGAACTCGGGTTCCGCCGAATATCCCGACGATAAAAGCAGCAATAATAGCAGTATAAAGGCCTTGTTCTGGTTTTACCCCGGAAGCAATCGCAAAAGCCATCGCCAATGGTAAAGCAACAATACCAACAATGAACCCAGCCAAAATATTAGCCCGCCAATATTTTGGCTTCAACAAACCAGCTTTATATGCCTCAAAAAGAGCAATCATGGTTAAAACCAATCATTTTTGTAAAAGAACCACTCTCTGCGCTATGCTATCGAAAATAGGATAATGAAACAAGGATAAACAGGATAAGCATGAACGATTATCCAGTGTTAATTGTGGGTGCCGGCCCTACTGGGATGGCATTAGCTGCAGAATTAAACCGCTATAACATTGGCAGGATGGAAATGTCAATTTTTCCTTGATACATTTTGTCACGGTGAAAGTTGTCCTGATTCTTTCTAAGAAGCTGAATCTTAAAGGATAACTTAGACTTTCACTACTTCCTTATGAAATATTCGGGTTAACTCATCTCAAATATTGAGACACAATTTTCCGCATAATTTCATTATAAAGCTCACGCCTTACTTCTATATGAATTTCAAAAATCTGTTTGGATAATTCTAAACTTGGATTATTATTAATTCCATAAGCAATATCTGATAGTACTTCTGTTGGAATGTGAGTATGCGTTGCCATACCTGAAAGCGTATAAGCTTTAGTAGCTAAAACATCTTTTATTATTTCCTGTATTAAACTAATGTTTTTCATATTTTCTCCTTGGTTTTGACTATGAGTAGATCTTATTAATCGTTTGTATTGCTCATGTGGGTAACTAAAAACGGGAGACAATTCTTGGTGGATGCGAGTAATAAGAATGATTTCTAATATTAATTTTTCGACTTTAGATAACTTGTTTGCTCGCTCACGCAGTAAATTACCTACTAAATCCGTTTTTGACATACGTGTCTTCCTTAATCTAGGTTGTTTGAAGCTTAATTTTAATGTTCGATTGATACGGCTTTAAAATAAGACCATCATCATTAATTTCAATATTCATTTTTATTTTCTTTTAAGTTAGTTCCACCATACCTCTTCAACACACATCATCTTTCTAGGATTGGATAAAATTTTTTCTTCCATCTTTGATAATCCTTCTGCTAGATAAGAAATAATTTGCTCATTAATATATTTATTGCTCATTGCAGCATCAACCTTGAGTCTTCTCTTCATTCCTTCTGATATTCTTACCAATATTTTTGCAATCCCATTCGCATAAATTTTTAATATCTCCGATATCCGTAAGATGATATATTTTTTAACCCAATATCTATCTTGGGCTAGCGTCATATTTGTAAAATAGATATCACATAGATATTATTATCCGTTAATGGATATTGTCAACAGGAAAATATCTTTTTTAGATAATCTTGGAGGAGAATCAGAATGAATTCGGAACGTCTCGAAAGAGGGTCAAAAAAAATAAATGAGCTGATGAAGGATGCCGACCAGGGAGTTCTTAAAGGTCTTGGGAAAACAGCACCAGACCTTGCGAATTATGTGTTGGAATTTATATTCGGTGATCTCTATAGTAGACCAGGCCTAGAATTGAAAACGAAACAAATGCTCACAATCACCATTCTTGCAACATTAGGAAATGCTAAACCGCAATTGGCGTACCATATTAACTGTGGTTTGAATATCGGCATCACACGACAAGAAATCGTTGATATTTTAACGCATGTTTCTGGCTATGCTGGATTTCCTGCTGCACTAAATGGTATTGCGACTGCGAAAGAGGTTTTTGCAGACCGCGATCAAAAAGGTGTGAGTGATACATAAAAATGAAAATCAAAGATAAAGTTGCGAGTGGCTTAGGAAGCATTCTTGAGTGGTACGATTTTTCTCTTTATGGATTTTTTGCTCCGCTCTTGGCGCAACTTTATTTTCCAAACAATGCACCAACAATCGGCCTACTTAAAACATTTTCTGTTTTTGCTATTGGATTTTTTGCAAGACCGATCGGTGCATTGATATTTGGCTATATCAGCGACAAATATGGAAGAACAGTTAGCTTAAAGCTAACACCATTGCTAATCACATGCCCAACGTTACTTTTTTGTTTCTTGCCAACATATCAGCAAATAGGAATTTTTGCGCCACTATTGCTTATTCTTCTTAGAATATGGCAAGGAATCTGTATTGGTGGTGAATACGCAAATAATATTGTTTATTTATGTGAAACTACCAAAAAAAACCATTTGTATTTTATTGGCAGCATTGGTTCATGTACTGGAAGTTTAGGAATTTTATTTGCTTCAACGATCGCTGCTATTTGGTACTCAACATTCACACCGGAACATTTGTCTGCATGGGGATGGCGCTTAGCGTTTTCCATTTCACTTGTCATTGGTATTGTTGCTTTTTTTATGAGAAGAAATATGGAAGAAACGATTGTTTTTCGAAATGTAAAACAAAATTTATCTTCTAATCCGATTTACGATTCATATAAAAATCAATGGAACGATTATTTGTTATCATTTGGTCTGACATTTTTACCAGCTGCGGCGTTTTATTATATTTTTATGTTTATGCCAAATTTTCTTGCTGGAATACTAAACTATAATCCAAGCAAAATCCTTGGCGATAATTCTTTATCATTATTAATCAGGTTATTTATCATTCCTATTATTGGCTTTGTTGGAGATAAAATTGGTGGAATTAAAATTGCAAGGCTATCTTGCATATTATTTATGCTGTTAAGTGTGCCGCTATTTTATAGTATTTTATATGTTCCGCTATTTTCCATCGTTTCTATTTACATATTTGCCTTATTGACCACTCTAAATGC
Organism: Gammaproteobacteria bacterium RIFCSPHIGHO2_12_FULL_37_34; assembly: GCA_001801495.1. Taxonomy (GTDB): domain Bacteria; phylum Pseudomonadota; class Gammaproteobacteria; order DSM-16500; family DSM-16500; genus Aquicella. The sequence goes on along the minus strand of MGXW01000099.1, from coordinate 326 downwards.
CGCCACAACCCCTGGGCTATTAGTGGAAGTTTTAAAACCAGAAACTCGTTGCACAATTTTCTCATTCACTTTTAACGTTTGTTTTGGAATATTTGGTGGAATTACTCCCGTGATAGGCTTTTTGTTAGTTGATAAAATTGGGAGTACAATAGCTCCCGTCTATTACCCTTGTCATTACCCATAATTATTTGACTATCTTGTAATATTTTGCTTACCCTAGATGGATTTTAGGGATAAGTGAACCATGGAAGCAAGCACAACTCATATAAAAGAGGTATCTACCTGGGTACAAAAGAATTTCTCCAATCTCTCCACACCAGATATTC
>MGXW01000098.1 GCA_001801495.1 Gammaproteobacteria bacterium RIFCSPHIGHO2_12_FULL_37_34 | reverse complement strand
TAGTCATCAGCAATGCGACCAATATTACAAATAATGCGACAATTACTGCAGGAGGCTTTACCCAAAGTGCTGGTAGTGGGCTAACTTCACTTGGCGATAGCACACTGGTAGCAACAGGTACAGCTACTATCACAACAGGCAATACGACAGGTGCGCTGACAGTTGGAGCATTAGAACTTGAAACAGATGCTGCAAATTTAACCGGTACAGTGGATGGGTTTGCAGGTCAAACGGGTGCGAATTTAATCGTATTATTAAATACAATTGGTCCTGGAACTCATTTCTTTAACGGTATAGATTTATATAAAAGCACGCCAAGTACTCCTAGCAGTTCGTCATCTACCGCTGCTACGACATCTACTACAACGAATCCAGCTTTCGTGTTCCTTCCTTTCTTAGAGGAAGCAAATGAAGAAGAGGAAGAAGAAGAGTTTTTAAAAGTTTGTAAAAAATCTTGTAAAAATAAAGTTCCTTGTTTCTCTAAGACTTGCAATATCAAAAGTCTGATCCTGAGTCAGGGTTTACGGTAAGTAATCTGTGTTCTCACATTCCAACCTCTTCATCGCTAGTGAAAAAGCTTCTACAGATAGCTCCCGTCGATCATGAAATCCACGACGTAGTTCATCAAATTTTATCGCACTATTATTTGCTCTTAATAATGTTTCTTTCATATTCACTGTTATACGAAGTGGATCAAATACGCCGAAAACCAAATCTTGCCAATTCAATTGATGATGGTTGATTAAAAGATGCGGTTGTGGCCGTGGCAAAATATTGACTGCTTGCGGCTTAATTATACCCATTTCACATGCTGCTTGGTAAATCATCTCTATTCCCCTAATTTTACTTTGTGCACTATATCCTGCTATATGTGGTGTAGCAATCAATGCGGCTTCCAAAATAGCTGGATCAATAGTTGGCTCATTCGGCCATACATCAAAACACCAATGACAATGTTTTCCATATTGCTTAAGATCCTCTGGATGAATCACGTCTCCACGACTTGCATTTAATAAAACACAACCTGCTTTTTGTTTTTCTAAAAATTGTTTATTAATAAATTGATACGTTGGGTAGTCACCATCTCGTGATAAAGGCACGTGTAAAGAAACCAAATCAACATCGGCTACATATTCAAACGGTATAGATATAAAATTTTTTTCTGCTTGCGCGCGAATAGGATCAACATATATCACCTCAAAATGAAGTGATTTTAAACGTTCTACTACCAGCCGCCCTATATTACCTACACCAATCACTGCTGCTTTCTTTGAGGAACCAAGCAATAAACCTTTTTTTTGCAATGCTGCAATCACACCCACTACATAATCTGCAACAGGCTGTGCATTAAACCCTGTTGCTGCCCGCCAATGTATGTTATGTTGATTTAACCAAGCGACATCCAAATGATCCGTTCCAGCAGTCACACTCCCTACAAACGTAATGCTGCTATTAGCAAGAAGAGTTTGGTCGACTGGCGTAATCGAACGAACAAGTAAAATATCGGCATCTTTTACATCGTCATTTGAAATATGACGACCTGGTTTTAAAATTAATTCACCATATGCATAAAAGTATTCTGTAACATAAGCAATCTCAGCATCAGCAACAATTTTCATAAATAGATCCCCATAAAAATAATCATTCCCACCCAATGATTATTTAAAAATGCTCGAAAACATTGCTTGGGATCACGATGCCGAATCAATCGTTGTTGATATATAAAAAAAGCTCCAACGAAAATAAGGGAAATATAATAAATGCTGGTCAAATGAAATATCCCGCCTATTATAACCAACAACAAAATAAATATTATTTGCAAACCAACAATCATTTGAATATCTCGATGACCAAATAAAATAGCAGTTGATTTTACACCTATTTTTATATCATCTGCTTTATCTGCCATCGCATACATGGTGTCATAAATAATTGGCCAAATAACGCCTGCTGCAAATACCATCCATGCTGAAAAAGGAATGCTTGCGGTTTCCGCCGCAAACGCCATTAATATACCCCAAGCAAAAGCCACTCCCAACCCTAATTGCGGTAAATGAGTAAAGCGTTTCATAAAAGGATAAATAAGGGTTAACCCAGCACCAATAAAAGCTAGTTGAATGGTGAGTGGGTTACATAACAGCACTAAAAAAAATGCAGCCATCCCTAAGAGGGCTGCGATGAACCAAGCTTCTAGAAGGGTTACTGTGCCAGTAACAAGTGGCCGTTTCAGCGTACGCTGTACATGGCCATCAATATATCGATCAGTAACATCATTCACCACGCACCCAGCTGAACGCATCAACACAACGCCTGCAATAAATATTAATAGTATCGTAACATGCGGTTGTCCGTGACTCGCCAACCACAATGCCCATAAAGTTGGCCACAACAATAAAGCGATGCCAATGGGTTTATTTAAACGCATCAATAAAGCATATTGTTTAAGGCGGTGGATCAGCATGATGATCTCATGATTTAAAGCTTAACCACTCAGCGATTTGTTTGGCATAGTAGGTTAACACCCCATCGGCGCCAGCACGTTTGATAGCTGTTAAGGATTCCATCACAATTGCTCGTTCATCAAGCCATCCTGCTTGGGCAGCAGCTTTTAACATGGCATATTCACCGCTTACTTGATAGACAAAAACAGGGGCTTGAAAAGTTTGTTTGATCCGATATACCACATCCAAATAAGGCAGACCAGGCTTGACCATTACCATATCTGCGCCCTCTTGCAAATCCAGCGCAACCTCGTGTAATGCTTCATTGCTATTTCTGTAATCCATTTGATATTGCGATTTATCACTTTTCCCAAGCGCCAATTTCGACCCCACTGCATCACGAAAAGGGCCATAAAAATGAGAAGCATATTTTGCCGAATAAGCTAAAATGCGAGTGTGTTTAAATCCAGATTTTTCTAAGGCTTCGCGAATGAAACCAATGCGCCCATCCATCATGTCAGATGGTGAAACAATATCCACACCTGCTTCTGCATGACAAAGCGCTTGTTTAACCAGTACATCGATTGTCTCATCATTCATGACATAATGATGTTCGTTTATGACGCCATCTTGCCCATGCGACGTGTAAGGATCAAGCGCAATATCAGTAATCACTCCTAAAGCAGGAAAATGCTGTTTTAATGCTCGTACCACTTCTGGAATTAATCCTTTTGGATGATAAGCATGCGCTGCATCAAGCGATTTTTTTGCTGTATCGATAAAGGGAAAAAGCACAATAGCAGGCACACCCAACTTCACTAGTTCTTCAGCTTCCTGCAATAAATAATCAATGCTGATTCGTTCAATCCCTGGCATAGATGCAACTGCTTCACGACGTTTCTTTCCTTCAACAATAAACATTGGATAAATAAGATCATCTACTGTTAGCTTGGTTTCAGCCATTAAACGCCGCGAAAAATCATTGTAACGCATACGACGCATACGAGTTTTAGGGTAATGTCTGTGTGTTGGAAACATATGCAAATCTTCTTATAATCAGGTCACCATGATACTGAAAAATCTCATGAAACAAAACAATATTGCTGTTTCTTTAACTGCACCGAAGCGTTTGCAAGAAGCCAAAAATCTTGCAAAACGTCTTCAACTAGAATTAATCATGGATCCAAAAACAGCCACAAAAACCTATGATTATCTCCTGCTTCTAACTCGCGATTATCTCGGCCTACAAAAAGTGGCTGATAAGAAATGTGTGCCATTTTATCTCGATTTTTCATCCAGAAAAATGCTCCATCGCCTCAAACGAGCAACATTACGGAATGAACTAGTCGCACGAGCAATAGGCTTTCATCCACGAACTCACCCTGTAATCGTTGATGCAACCGCCGGTTTAGGCAGAGACAGCCTGATCTTGGCATCTCTTGGGTTTAAGGTCATCCTCCTTGAACGATCACCTATTATCCATGCTTTATTACAAGATGCTTTAAATCGCTGCTCTCTTCCATATATCCACCATTTACATCTTATTTATGCGAATGCTATTGATTGGTTGAAGAAATTATCGCATGATGGTGGCCCCGATGTGATTTATATCGACCCTATGTTTCTAGAAAGAAATAAATCGGCTTCGGTTAAAAAAGAAATGGTCGTCCTACAAAATTTGATAGGAAAAGATGAAGATGCCAAGGAGTTATTCTATATGGCTTTAGCTTGTGCAAAGTATCGTGTGGTGGTGAAAAGACATCGATTGGCAGCGAATATCGTCGAACGTGCGCCTAACTTCTCATTAAATGGTAAAATTAACCGTTTTGATATTTATATCACTTAATTTATGGAAACAATTCAATATTTTTTTAATTTTTTCATAACCATAGACCAATCACTGTTTGCATTCATAGCGCATTATGGAAGCATAACTTACTTTGTATTATTTTTGATCATATTTTGCGAGACAGGCCTTGTGGTAACCCCATTCCTGCCTGGTGATTCTTTGCTTTTTGCTGCTGGTAGCATAGCCGCAAACTCTGATAGCAATTTAAACATTCAATTGCTTTTTTTGATACTGATTATTGCTTCTATTCTTGGTAATAAAATTAATTATTTAATTGGTCGGTTTATAGGCCCGCGTGTATTTATCGCTAAGCAATCTTGGTTACTCAATAAAAACCATCTAGAAAAAGCTCATCGATTTTATGAAAAACATGGTGGCAAAACTATTGTTTTTGCTCGTTTTATTCCTATTATTCGAACATTTGCTCCATTTGTAGCTGGAATTGGCTATATGAGTCTCCGATTATTTACCTTTTACAATATTATTAGCGCGCTTCTTTGGATAGGTGGTTTATTAGGAGCAGGTTATTTTTTAGGCAGTCAGCCTTTTGTAAAAGCTCACTTTAATACCATATTGTATGGTATTGTCATCCTTTCTATTTTACCACCTGTACTTACCTTATCATTACAAAAAGTTAGAAGGTAAAATTCTATATCTTCTTGAAAATGGATGGGAACTTACAAGATCTTGCTTGGATCTAGACAAATTTGGCAAGTTCATGCAGACTTAAATCTGGATTAGCGTAAAATCCAATACTAAAAAGGGTTACTTATGGATATACGAAAAATTAAAAAGCTAATTGAATTGATACAAAAAACAGGGGTAGCAGAAATTGAAATTCGAGAAGGCGAAGAATCGGTGCGTATTACGCGCGAAACCAATAAACCTCCTGCTGTTGTAATGGCTACCCCTCCTCCATTTATGGCATCTGCTGCAATGCCCACCGAAAATAAATCAGAACACTCTTCTCATAGCGAAGCTGCAATAGAAAAACACACAGTGAAAGCTCCTATGGTGGGCACCGTGTACCTTTCCCCTACTCCAGGAGCTAAACCATTCGTAGAAATCGGCCAAACTGTCAAAACAGGTGATGTTATCTGCTTAATTGAAGCCATGAAAATGTTTAATCAAATTGAAGCAGATAAAACTGGCACAATCACTTCTCGCTTGGTTGATAATGGAACTCCTGTCGAATTTAACCAGCCTTTATTCGTGATTGAATGAACCTCTAGGATCATCCATTATGCTCGATAAAATTTTAATTGCTAATCGCGGAGAAATTGCTTTACGCATTTTACGTGCTTGCAAAGAACTTGGTATTAAAACAGTAGCAGCACATTCAACCGTTGATCGCGATCTTTTACATGTACGCTTAGCCGACGAATCAGTTTGTATCGGCCCACATCCTGCTGCGCAAAGTTATTTAAACATTCCCGCTATCATTAGTGCCGCAGAAATTACTGATGCAGTTGCCATCCATCCTGGGTATGGTTTTCTTTCTGAAAATGCCGATTTTGCAGAACAAGTTGAAAATAGTGGATTTATTTTCATTGGACCTACTCCTGAAACAATTCGTCAAATGGGCGATAAAATCGCGGCGATTAGTTTCATGAAAAAAATGGGGATGCCTTGTGTCCCTGGATCCAGTGAACCAATTAATGATCATGATACAGAAACAATCAAACTTGCGCGTTCCATTGGTTACCCTATTATTATCAAAGCAGCTGGTGGTGGTGGTGGTCGTGGCATGCGCGTGGTACATACCGAATCTCATTTAATTAATGCAATTGCTTTAACTCGTAGTGAAGCAAAAGCAGCTTTTAATAATGATAAAGTTTACATTGAGAAATATCTGCAAAATCCTCGTCATATTGAAATACAAATAATAGGTGATGGTTGTGGAAATGCGATTTATTTAGGTGAACGAGATTGCTCCATTCAACGTCGTCATCAAAAAATAATTGAAGAAGCACCAGCACCAGGCATCACCCCTAAACAACGCGAAGAAATTGGCGAATTATGCGCAGAAGCTTGTCGAACAATGAAATATCGTGGCGTGGGTACGATGGAATTTTTGTATGAGAATGAAAAATTTTATTTCATTGAAATGAATACTCGCATTCAAGTCGAACATCCCATCACAGAAATGATTACAGGTATTGATTTGGTCGTCGAACAATTTCGAATTGCTGCTGGAAAAAAATTATCCTGCGCCCAAAAAGACGTTAAAATTCATGGGCATGCTATTGAATGCCGGATCAATGCCGAGGATCCACAAACGTTTACGCCTTCTCCAGGTTTAATTTCTTATTTTCATGCACCAGGAGGGCCTGGAATTCGAGTAGATTCACATATTTATGGTAGTTATAACGTTCCCCCATACTACGACTCCTTGATAGCAAAAATTATTGCTTACGGGGATAATCGTGAGCTAGCAATGGCTCGCTTACGAAATGCTTTAGATGAAACCGTTATTGAAGGTATACGCACCAACATCCCTCTTCATCAAGATATATTACGCGGAAATACCTTCCAAAAAGGTATGGTTAATATCCATTACCTTGAAAAATGGATGAATATGTAATGGTTTTTTGATCGATAAAATAACGAATAAAATGATTGCTCTAACAAAGAACAACGGGTAGAATAGTTGCTGTATTGTGAACAACTAATCGGATTTCGAGGAAAATTATGGCTATCAATACTTTAGAAAAACCAAAATCGTTATTTGAGCTGACACAAAAAAATCAGCCCTTGCACGATAGCGTACGTCAGGCGCTGGAGAATTATCATACCCAGTTGAAAGGTCAACTACCTGACAACCTCTATGAATTAATTCTAAGGGAAGTTGAAGCTCCATTAATGGAATGCGTGATGGAATATACAAAAAACAATCAATCACGCGCAGCTATTATTTTAGGATTGAGTCGCGGTACTTTAAGAAAAAAACTCAAGCTGTATGGATTGCTTGACTAAACCTTAAATGATTTCATTTTTAAAAATATGGTTTCTTCATTATCATCCAAGGGAGAAAAAGAATTTCTCCCTTCGGATATTCACCTCGTAACGCAAGTATCGTGAGCTATAAACATTCGCGTGTATTTAACGTATAATCCTCAGAATGGGTGTAAAGTAGAAAGATCACGGCAAGGATAGATATCTCATGCATACTCAGCAAACCACTCAGAATAATTTGGATAATAACATCACCCAAGAAATGAATGCTGAATTACAACAAAAACAACAAGAAAATAGTACAGTGATACAAAAAATAACCGACCTTAACATTACTTCCTCCTCTCTACTCCCTCATCGAATCATGACTCATCGTCCAAACGCTGGGTTAAACCCGCTTGCTGATGCTGCAGCATCTCTTTTTTCAATTTTAGGAAAACTAAAACAATTAAACGCTCATCGACAACTTAGCAAACTGCAAAAAGAATTAATACAAGAAATGACTATTTTTCATGAAACCATTATGCATCTCAATTATAACAATGAATATGCGGCTGTCTGTCGCTATATTTTATGTGCCACCATCGATGACATCATTTCTAATACTGTTTGGGGTGGGCAAAACCAATGGGATCCATATTCTCTACTTGCAGCTTTCGATCAAGATAGACAACATCAAGATAAATTTTTTATCGTTTTGGAACGCGCTATTAAAGAACAAACACTCTATATCGATATGATGGAACTCATGTATGTTTGCTTGAATTTAGGATATAAAGGCCAATATCGCTCTACGGAGCACAGCCAATTTCAACTTGAACAAATTACCAATAACCTTTACAAACATATTCAAGCTTATCGGGGAAATTTCAGTAGAACACTATCACCATTTCCTTTTAAAATTACAAAATCAAAAAAAAGGAGCTCGCAAAAAAATACTTTTTCTCCTTTATTTATTTGTCTGCTTACTCTCTACGGTGTTTTAATTCTTTTTGCTGGTCTTGACTATTTAACGGATGTTATTTCAAATGAACCTTATCAAACCATTACAACAATCAACACGTTGGATTCGCACCAATCTTCTATATAAGATTCATCCCCTTGAGATAAAGCTGCTTGTTTCAATTAGCCTATTCATACTCATTGCTACTGCCATCTGGTTTGGTGGCCCGTACCTGATGTTTGGAAATAATATGCCTTATGCACAACCAGAAAAAAGAATTTATATTATTTTATTTATTTTTTTAATCTGGCTATGCAAATTTATTATTTTTGACATGACTAAACCAACTCCCGCAACATCTTATGATCCTCAAATTAAACACAAGCTACAGATACTTGAAAGTCGATTAAATGGGGCCATACAATTTCTTAATAAAACGAGTATTCACAAAGAAAATAAATCACTTAAATTAAATCAACTGCCCTGGTGTTTATTGATCGGGCCTGAGGGCGCCGGCAAAACAACGTTACTCGCGCATGCCGGCGTAAATTTTACGCTGCAACGTCAATTTCAAAATCAACATCTTCACCATCTTGAACCATCTGAAAATTGTGATTGGTGGATTACTCGTGATATAAGTATGATTGATGTACCTGGAAAATATTTAACAGCATACGATAGTAAAAGTATTCCAAAAAAAATAGACTATTCCATTCTATGGAAATCATTTTTAGAACTCATTAAAATGAATCGTGGTAAAAATGGTATTAACAATATCATCATTGTCCTGCCGCTACTAGAATTAATGAAACATCATGAATCATCGCAATGGCAACAATCTATTTTCAAAAGTATCCATATATTGCAGAAACTATTTCCCCAGCCTATCCCCTGCCATTTTGTTGTTACTAAATGCGACTTATTGCCCGGATTCGTTGAGTTTTTTGCTGAACTAGGCAATGATGAAATCGCTCAGGTTTGGGGCATTTCACTACCACATCAACAAAATAATCTTAAAATAAGCGAAGCATTTACTGAGCGTTTCGATTTGCTCATCAAAAAATTAAACCAGCAACTATTGTATCGTTTACATCACGAGCGCAATCCTTTACTCAAAATTCAAATTAAAGATTTTCCCCTACAGGTAGAGCAACTAAAAGAATGTTTGCTTGATTTTATCAAAAAATTTTCAGCAGTACATTTTAATTTACCTATACAAAATATTTGTTTAACAAGCGCCATTCAACAAATTCATGAACAAAGATCAACCATCTTGGATGAGGCGATTCATTCAACACAACGTCAAATACAAATTTTTAGCGAACCGCAAACCACATCTCGAACTTATTTTATCAAGCATCTCATTGCGCACGGCATTATCAATTCATCGGTTGTTATTCCAGCGTCCAATCAATTAGCACAATGGAAAAAGCATCTTACCTACGCAACATCATTTGGGTTGGCAGGATTGATTACCATTTTATTGGTAAAAGATTTTAGACAGGGCGTTCAACAGTCTTACAATAGTCAGCATATATTAGCGGACTATCAGCTCCACATGAAACAAACACACAGCGCTCTTACTCATCTAGAAACAACATTAACGCTACTTGATGCATTACAAAAATCAATAAAAACGACGTCATTTAAATTAGATCTCTCACATCTACTTGCCTTCTACTCCAATAAATCCCAAGAAAAATTGGAGGTGATTTATTATAAAGCATTACAAACTTATCTTCTCCCAGAAATAAAAGAATATTTTGAAGAATTTTTAAAGTTACCTGTCAATCAAGATCCTAAACTGGTTTTCGATGCGCTAAAATCTTATTTAATGCTGGGAGATGCCTCACATTTTCAAGCGGATTTTATCACGACCACCATGCATCAAGCATTATTAAAATCCATGCCAGAAGACGATATTAATCGTTTGATTCACCACACCTCTCTAGCGCTTACTCATACTTGGAAACCCTTGCTACTCAATCAAAATACAATCATTCAGTCAAGAAAATATTTATCAGGCATCCCCAGTGTAAGATTAGGTTATATTCTATTAAAAAATTTAAATAGTAATGAAAATAAAAGTGAAATTAATTTAAGCATTAATAACGCGACAGTTTTTGCCAATCAAACACTAACTAAAGAAATTCCCCGCATGTTTACTGCTAAAAATTTTTCAGATATTTATTCAAAAGAAATTTTTACTGCTATTACTGAAATAACCACAGGAAATTGGGTGTTAAATAACAATGCAAATCAAAATGCTTTGTTGAGTACCAAATTGGCTGATCAACTACGTAATGTGTATATTAATCATTACGCTACCGCCTGGGAAAATATAGTAGATAGCATTCGCCTTTCCTCGCCAAAGAATCTTGCTGAAACAGATGCACAAATCATTAATATGATTGGCGATCATTCTCCATTGCTAGAGTTATTAAAAATAATACATGAAAATACTTTCTTTGAACCCGTAATGCTATCTAGTCAAAAACTGCATAGTATCAATTTGTTAATGGAAAAAAACAACACGAATGAAAACAATCTTTATCAAATTTTTTATGGGCTACAATCTCTTCATCAATACCTCTCACCCGTATTAAATGCCAACGATGTAAAAAAATCTGCGTTTGACGTTATCTCCAATCGTTTAAAAAAACTTGGTTCACCCGATCCGATTTTACAACTGAGATTCATCGCATCTAAAAGCCCCGCTCCCATCCGAGCATGGCTTGAAACAATTGCAAACAATGCGTGGTATTTTCTGGTGCAAGAAGCTAGCCATTATTTGGATATGACATGGCAAGATCAAGTGATACAATATTATCAAGCCCATATTGCTAATCGTTATCCATTTGCTGCAGGCACTCATCAAGAAGTTGCGCTCGATAAATTTATTCAATTTTTTGGTAACAATGGTATAGTCCAAGGTTTTTATAATCACTATTTACAAAATTTGATTGATACCACTCATGCTGATTGGCAATGGAAACCAATTGATAATCAAAAATTGCCGTTTTCTATTGAAACATTGCGACAAATTCAACAAGCTTTGCTTATTCAACAGTTGTTTTTCCCAAATGGTGGTGATAAACCTTATTTGCATTTTGCCATTCAACCTTATAAATTTGGCGATCAAATAAGTAGTGTGAAATTAAATATAAATAATAAAGAAATAATTGATACGGTTGGTAATTTAACAGATTCTCACACACTGACCTGGCCAGATGCTCATGATCTACAAGCAAAAAATATATCGATACGAGTTTTCATGAAAGATCAAACTATACATTATACTTTTCCTGGTGATTGGGGATGGTTTAAACTCGTCAATCAATCTTTTGAAAATGTTATTACGAAAAAACAAATGTTGCTTAATTTTTCTTTAAAAGAGCAGCCAGCAAAATATATTTTGTTTGTCCATGGCCCATCTAACCCATTTTTGGCGCTTAATTTGGGGCACTTTCATTTGCCAACACAATTGATAGAGTAAATAGAGTAAAAGGTGATCCTCAAATTTTGATGCTTTTCAAAAAATCAAAAGGGACTGAATATGCTAGTCGGAAAAATATTATTACGTTAAATATTGATAATAATACAAATATTGTTAATACGCCTGATCAATTGGATGGTGAGATGCATGAATTTTTAATAAAATTACTATCATTTCTAGCTAAATATGTTAAACTTTATATATGAACACTTATAACCATGAATACTTAAAATCCCGCATGAAATCTGGTCGGGCCTATCGACGGGATATGCTTTTATCTTTTTCAAGTGCCCCAGATAGAGATTTAGATACTTTAGTCAAAAATGGATCGCTACAAAAATTGTCTGGCGGCCTTTACTATAAGCCTGCAATGTCCTTATTTGGTATCCTACCCCCTGATGATCACGATTTAGTTCGTTGTTTTTTGCGAGACGATCATTTTCTATTGTATTCCTGGAATCAATATAATTCTTTAGGCCTTGGCTTAACCCAACTATACAATCGCGTCGTCGTTTTAAATCACAAACGACATGGTGTCTTTAAGCTAGGCAATAAAGAATTCGATTTTCGGAGATCGAATCGCGGGTTTCCAAATAAATTAACACCTGAATTTCTTTTGGTGGATTTAGTTAATAATTTGAATGAACTCGCTGAGGATACTTCTTTTGTAAAAGAGAAAATCCAAAAAAATATCATTCACTTTGACCAAGAAAAAGTATTTCGTTTAGCAAAAAGATATAGCAAAATAAGCACAAAACGTTTTTTTGAGACAATGAGTCATCAACATGCAATTTATACATCAACTGCCTAATGCTAAAGATTTGTTTGAAGTGGTTGCCAATGAAAAGCAATTACTACCTGTCATTATTGAAAAAGATTATTGGCTCATGCATTGTCTTTGGGGCATTCAACAGCAAGGATTTCAATTCGAATTAAAGGGTGGCACTTCACTTTCAAAGGGCTTTAACATCATCGAGCGTTTTAGTGAAGATATCGATATTCAAATTCATTCGCAAAATAATGACGTCAAAACAGGTAAGAATCACGACAAACCTGCGCATGTTGATAGTCGAAGGAATTTTTTTGACATAATTGCTCAAACGCTTCACGCACCTGGGATTACATTTTATAGAGAAACCAGTTTTGACGACCCATCAGGAAAAATACGTAGCGCCGGCATTAAAGCGGAATATACTTCTCTTTTCGGCGGTCATATCAACCTTAAAGACGGTGTGATCTTAGAACTTGGCTTTGATCAAACAACACCTTTCACTCAATGTGATATTACATCTTGGATATTAGAAAAAGCTATTTCACTTACACTGCCTATTATCGATAATCGCGCAAAAAATATTCCTTGTTATTGTCCTGAATATACTTTTGTTGAAAAACTACAAACTATTTCGACAAAATTTCGTTTACAGCAGGAAAACCGAATCATGCCAATCAACTTTCTACGGCATTATTATGATGTATATAAATTGCTTGAAATTGATCGTGTTTTAAAATTTATTGGTAGTCCTGAATATGTTGCTCATAAAAATATTCGCTTTCGCGGTCAAGATGAACTAGCCATTAAAAATAACCCTGCATTTATCATGGATAAACCCGGAATAAAAAAATTATATAGCAATGAATTTAGAAAAAAATCAGCAATCTATTTTGGTAAACAGCCAACTTTTGACAAAATCATACAACGAATACACACTCATATTGATATTTTATGAATTTTGATACCTTTATAGCGGTATCTTGTCCATGAAAGCTTTTTACTATATTCTTCAGATTATTGTACCAAATTTTGCACTTTCATTTGCCAACACAATTGATAGAGTAATATTATCATTTTAAAAAAGATCGGTAATCAACGCCAAATAATCTCTGAATACGTTTTGCTATTTTGCGACCAATGTTACGAATGCCATTTTCCATTTGCGAAATATCAGATTGTGTCACTTTCATTTCCTTAGCCATTTGAATTTGTGTTAAATTCTCTCGAATACGAATTCCGCGTAGTAACGCACCCGGTTTGGTATATTTTTTATTAATGTTAACAAAAACATCATCTGCACTAATAACCTTATCATCTATTCGATATTTTTTTGCTATTTCCTTAGGAAATTGATATATCACACCGGCATGCCATATGCGAATCACATGCTTATCGCTAATATGGTGCTTTTTCATGTGTGCCGACATAATACACCTCTATTTGTTTCTCAAATTTTTTTACCTGCCAACAGCATATGTAAGTTGGATTACCTTTTATTAGGTGACAATGTCTTTTATCTTCCTGTTTTCTTCCGTGTAATCTTCCATAATGATGCCATCGCATCCCTGGTGCTGGCCCTTTTGTCTTGAGGTTATCAACAAGCACCTGTAGTACGAGTGAGGCACGCTCATTTAATTGGCGAGCCTGTTTAGCAGCTTGATTTGTAAAATTAACTCTCCAATTCATACGATTATATTCCATAATTTGGAATATTGCAAATTATGGAATATTTATCACAACGTTTTTTGGTATCCAAGATAAATATAGAGGCGGTTGAAGATTTGCCCGTGTGTGTTGTCAGAAGAATAACGATAGGTTAAGATAACATACCTTATTGATTAATATTGTCAAGAAAGTTTTAGATAAAGTTTCCGCTATAACATCTCAAGGAGAAAAAATGTCGTTAGCACACTCTATTGAATACAAAGAAAATAATATTATTTTAAAAGGGTATGCTGTTTACCCTCATTCTGTTAATAACAAAATACCAGCTGTTTTGGTTTGTCACGATTGGACAGGGCGAAATGATTTTGCTTGCAAAAAGGCAGAGGATTTAAGTAAGCTTGGCTATATTGGATTTGCTATCGATATGTATGGAAATGCGAAATTAGGTCAAACGAAAGAAGAAAAATCTGCTCTCATTCAACCCTTTTTGCAAGATCGCAACAAACTACAACATCGAATTTTAGCTGCGTTAGAGGCACTGCATCAATTAGAATATGTCGATCCTGCGCGAATAGGCGCCATTGGTTTTTGCTTTGGTGGTTTATGTGTCCTTGATTTAGCAAGAAGTGGTGCCAATATCGCTGGTGTTGTAAGTTTTCATGGGCTGTTGCATCCACCTGAAAAATCTGCCTCTCATCAAATAAAAGCAAAAATTCTCGCGCTGCATGGCTACGATGATCCCATGGTCACTCCCGAACATGTTATGAATTTTGGTAATGAAATGACTCAAGCTAAAGTAGATTGGCAACTACATATGTATGGCCGTACGATGCATGCATTTACCAACCCAGAAGCAAACGATCCTGGCTTTGGTACTGTATATGATAAAAAAGCTGACTTGCGATCGCAGATAGCAATGAAGAATTTTTTTGCAGAGGTGTTTTAGTTGGCCGTAGTGAAATAGTGCGGGCCAAA
Source organism: Gammaproteobacteria bacterium RIFCSPHIGHO2_12_FULL_37_34 (assembly GCA_001801495.1). GTDB lineage: Bacteria > Pseudomonadota > Gammaproteobacteria > DSM-16500 > DSM-16500 > Aquicella. The sequence continues at coordinate 1,721 of MGXW01000098.1, read as the reverse complement.
TAAGAAAAAGCTTTCATCATCAGGTAGTTGTAATAGTCGAGGGATCATATTTCGGCGCCAATTTCAATTGCATCATTCGAAATTGTACGCCAAATTCGAAGTCATAACTAGATTTTACCGTCCAATTGAAAATAAATTCATTGAATTAGACCCCTCAATATTGTATAATTTTTAATCATTTTTATAAAAACAAACGAGAAGAGGATCTAAAGTGCCTATTACATCAGCTATTAATCAATATGAAGATTTAAAAAAGCTTATTGCAACACGCCAAGCCTTTGAGCATGATCATCAAGAAAAACCTTATAGCGACCACCCAACTACCTCTACCTTTCCAAATGTTAATGGGTGGTGCTTATTACAGCTCGCCGCAAAAATTAGTGATTTTGATGAGGTCAAGCGCTTAATTGAAATGGAAGGAGTCGATGTTTCTCATCAAATGCCTCTAGGCGATGCTACCGCTTTAAACATAGCATTTATCTTCGGTCACAAAGAAATAGTGAACTATCTCTTAGAAAAAAAAGCTTCCATTATCGAATGTGATCGCAAAAACATAATAGATGCTGATTGCTTGGCAATTTACGATAAAAAAGCAAAACAGTTATTAGAAAATAGAGATCAAAACATTAGTTATGATTCTAAAATAAACTATGAAAATACCGCATTTAAAAAAACCTACACTGATCTTGCTGCTGAAATCGGTGATGAAACCTTTTTCATCGCACATAATCTAGAGACAATCGAAATCTTCAATATGTCTACGATGTTCAATAAAGAATTTACTCCGCTTCATCGAGCTGTTGCAAATAATCAACAGAACATTGTGCGATTGCTGTTGAATAACAAAATCAAGATAAATACAATCGATAAAGAAGGAAGTACAGCACTTCATGTCGCTATCCAAACCGATAATTTAGAGTGTATTAAATTATTATTAGATCATGGTGCAGATATTAATCATCACAGTCTGAGAGGATCACCTCTTTATCTTGCTATTTTTCTAGGTAAAACTGCTATTGTTAAAGAATTGCTTGATCGTGGTGCCAATCCATTTATAAAAACATATATTGACGAAACAATTTTTCATGCTGAAGTAAATAGTCACATGGATCTATCTCATTTATTACCAAATACTCTTGAAATCGAACAGTTAAAACAAAGTAAAAATATTTATGGTAAAACACCTGAAGATTACTTACTGAAAAAATTAGATCAAAGTATTGCTCAAATAGGGTTAGTAGAAAAGATTGGTTATTTTTTAGAATTAAATTACCGAAGCAAAGAATTTTATTCGGGCGGCGGCTATTGTAACGGCTTAACCTTTCTTTATCATTATTACGATTCACTTAACCAACTAGATATATTCTACAACATACTAAATGCTATAATAACATGGGATGGTAACGAAGAAAAACTACATGAATCATTTGTATCGCCAATTGATTATTGCAACAATCTTGATGAGCTATTTGAAACGTTTATTAGCCATCTAACTCTATTTCAACGAGTAAATGATACCTGGTATAAACCACAAGAGCGAAAGAAGCAATTGGCTATGGTTGACAAACAAATCAATTTTCTTCTTAATTTTTCTGTGTATTATATTACTCAAAATCAACTAACAGAACTTTTAACTATTTTTAGCCGATTTCCTCAAGGCACGCGCATTGAAATTACCGGTAGTGAACACGCAACCGGAGCAAAAGTTCTTTCTAACAATA
>MGXW01000097.1 GCA_001801495.1 Gammaproteobacteria bacterium RIFCSPHIGHO2_12_FULL_37_34 | reverse complement strand
TATTAGTGGTTCACTAAAAGAGAATATTGAGCGTATCATGAGTCGATATCGTTGGCGGGTTATTTGGAAAGCTCCGTATGACTATAATTTTGATGGTCGAGTAACAGGTTCTAGCTTACCAAATGTAATTGAAAAATTATTACAACCCTTTCCTTTACAAGCGGTGATGTATATGTCTAATCGCACGTTAACGATTGTACCGAGGTATACAACATAGGAAGCATATTCATGTTTATGAAATGGGTTGTTTTGTTTTGTACAGTCATCATTGTATTAATGGGGTGTCAATCACAGGTTTACAATCAAACCGAAGGAAATGTAGCAGATGTAAAAATTAAAGCGGGAGAAGCGATACGTAAACAAGATGTATCTGTTAAACCTAAATCGCCTTTAGTAGTTAAACCTGGTTTATATGTTGATACCACACCTATTAGTCTTGAACGAAAACCCGCGTGGTTAAAAGCGCATGTGTTAATTCGTGGCGATCAATTACCTTTTTCTTACTACAGCCGGACGATTGCAAGTGGCGCAAACAATAATATTTTGACTAAATATCAAACCGGTTTAAATCAAACAGCTAATGTCAGTATTAATTATTCTGGAACCATCAAAGGCGCATTGGATTTATTAGCATCTAAGACAGGCTATGTTTATAGCATACGTAAAAACACTATTTATTGGCAGGCTTTCATTACCAGAACATTTGATATTGCATTTATGCCAGGTGGCACCGATTATCTCATGGGTAAAACGTCTAGTACGAGTACTGCGGGCACAGGGAGTACGAGCTCAAGCACAACAGGCACCGTATCAAATTATATCAGTTCTGATTCTTCAGATTCAGAATATAGCAATTTACAAGGCAAGTTGTCAGTTTGGGACGATGTGGAAAAAACAATTCAACAAATTTTATCGCCTGAAGGCAAAGTGGTTGTTTCTCAATCGACTACTTCTGTTACGGTACGCGATAGGCCGACTAATGTTGAGCTGGTAAGTCAGTATATTTATAATCTCAATAATAATCTTTCCAAACAAGTGTTAGTCAAAATTCAAATACTATCGGTAAATTTAAGTAGCGATTATACTTTTGGTATCGATTGGCAATTAGTGGCAAATGCATTTCATAACTCACCTTTTGTTGTGAGTGCAAATTATGGCACACCTGTTTCGATTACAGCTACACCAAGCCAGCTCACCACGCTGCCATTAGGCCAAGCAGCTTTTCCAGCGAATGCACCACAATTTGGTACGATGGTGAACCCGACTCGCCAAAATCAAATTCCTAGTTGGACTATTTTATTAAATGCACTTAGTCAGCAGGGTAAAACATCTGTTATAACCGAACCAAGAGTGATTTGCTTAAATAACCAAGTATCCGTTATTCGCATTACTAAATCAGAAGGGTATGTAGCAAGTGTTCAGAACACTTCAACAGGAGGCGGTGGAACAACAACAGCCGCACAGAATACAGTCACATCACAAATTACTCCCGGTATGGTCATTACTGGTTTGACACTTTACATTTTACCTAAAATTCTCAAAGAGAATATTTATCTTCAAGTGAATGCAGATTTATCTACTAACGATGGTTTTTCAACTTTTACTGGTAACACATCAGTGCAATTGCCAAATATTTCAGCAAAAAGTTTCAATCAACGTAGCTTAGTTAAATCTGGTGATACAATGATTTTATCTGGATTTAGGCAAGTGTCGAATCAAACTGGAGCTGCGCAAGTTTTTAATTCGCAAGCCTTAGGTGGTAAAGGTTCTAAAGAAGGCAGTTTAGAAACTGTCATATTAATTACTCCAATCGTACTGCACGGTAGTGCCTAATGCCGTACATCACTCGTGACGATGGAGAGCGTTTTGTTATACCCTCTTATCGCGATGTGATGCCCGCACGAAATAAAAGTGCATTAAAACGCGATGTTATCTTATTAAGTAAAAACTACGGTGAATATATTACCATGCAGCGCAAAAACGCTGCTGAATATGAAGTGGCTTTTTCTCCGGATGTTGGTTACCTGTTGGGCGAGTCAATATGGCATCACTTTAAACGACCGATAGATTTTATTTATTGTGAGGCGATTCCCAATACCACAGAAGTTATTTTAGTAGTAGTTAAAGCGGGCGCTGTTTATTTAGATGGAACATTTCCAACAGATAGCGTAGCTGAAGAATTAGTTGTTTTTCTCACACAACAAAATAATTTCGATATTTACATCCATGGAGAAGTACCTATTAGCCAGATGCCGCAGGTAGGTAAGTTCTCTTTTGATATGACATCTGTTAAATCGTTTACTGTATTAGATCAACCTATATTTCAAACATTACCTTTACTCAAAATCTATCAATTGCGCTTAGTAGATACTGTTTTAAAAGCGCACGGTATCGGTGTGCTTCCTTTAAAGCAAATAGTAGTTGGTGCTGTCATTATAGGCGTGTTATGGATGGGTTATTCTTATTTAGCAACCAAATCAGAAATTATTCAGCAAATTGTTCAAACAGAAAATCCCTATCAAGGATATTTTGATATATTAACAACCCCCGATCCTTCCCGAGAGATGATTCAACTTCTTCCTCGATTGGAACGTTTATACGCGATGCCGGGATGGACTGCTCAATCCATTAATTATGTACATGGATCGTTGATCGCATTAGTCAAATCAAATGGCGCTAAGATAGAAGATTTATCCAATTGGGCAAAGCCTAATGATGCAACAGTTGATGTTAAATCGGATGGCATTTACATTACGATGGTATTTTTTGTTGTTAATCGTCCTCAGCCGGATAAAATTTATTTATTGAGTGATGTTATTTCTAAATTTATTGATAATCTTTCAAGTATCTATCCTGGAAACAGATTACAAATGGGAACCATCGTGAGCAAGGGGGTGTATAAAAGTGTCATTTTTACTATTACACTGGATAATGTATCTCCGTCTATGTTAGCTTTAATTGGAACGGAATTTGCGAATCTTCCTTTTGTAATGAGACAAATGAATTTGGCACTCAATAATGGTAGTTTTTCAGGTTCAATTACTATGGAAGCGGCAGGTAACTAGTTATGATACAGGATAAATTTCAGTTTATTGCCAGTATGTCTATGCGTCAAAAAATGATTGCCGGAGCGGTTGTTTTGGTTGTTATTTTCCTTATCTGGCAATTGATGGGTTTATTTGGTAATGGAAATGGTGCATCAACGCCGCCACCACCGACAGTAGTGCCACTTCAGCAAATGGTACCTAAGCCTGCTCCATTACCAAAACCAGCTGTATCACAACGTGAAAAGGAACTTCTGCAGCAACAAGAACAAATAGAAGCAAAATACATTGCAGCTATCAATGAATTGCAAATGTTGAAACTTGAACGAGAAATTGCCGAAACAAATAAAGCTATCATTGATGCAAAATTAGGTACAATTACCGCACAAAAAAACATTGTAGATCTTTTGGCACCACCCCCTCCTCCTCAGGTCATTCAAGGGGGGTATGCTCAAGGTCTTGCGGGTGGAGTAGTTCCGATGACTGCTCAACAGCAATTACCTCAGGCTACTACCCAGCAACCACAAGAAGCAAACTACACAGTAGTATCTATTTCACGATTGAAATCAAAATGGAGTGCAGTATTAGGTTATCAAACCAATTTGTATCATGTTTCTATTGGTGATGTATTACCCGCTGATGGATCGACTGTTGTTTCTATTGATCGATCTGGTGTGGTGTTGCAAAAAGAGGGTATGAGGAAAAAGGTTTCATTGGTGCCGATTATTTAGTTGTACCATTTATCAGGTTTTCAAAGTTTATCTTACTCCACTTGGCCAATTATGCCGCTCGGACAAGCGGATCTAGTAAGCCTTCCCATTGCCTATGTTGAATTTTCATATACTCATCATCAAACCATGAGTCGTTAAAATAATTTTCTGTAAATCACGCACGTGGCCGTTTTTTCGGTTCTGGCCGTTGTGCTGCCTGCATAAGTTCTGCAAGTTTGTTGTTTTTTGCTTGACATAAGCCTTGTAAAAGATGCCTCACCTCATCGTCGGGATTGGGCCCGGCACGCCCACTGAGTTGTGCTCCACATATACTCACAAAAAAATCAAAACCCACCCCAGAATGAGAATTAATAAGTGAAATGCTAGCCAGCGGAAATGTCCCTGAATCATATTTATAGTCAAGGGACCGCTCTATTTTTTTACCCGCAGTTGCTTCCTTAGCTTGACCACGTGCAAATACATACCTTTCATATGCGGGCAATTCGATCAATCCAATCAAACCTATAATTTGCCGTGCTACTAAATAATGTTTATCGTAACTATTAGCATCTTTTAAATTGTTCCATTCAGCATTAAGCAGTTCGTAAGCAGCATTAAGATTTTGATAGTTACAATGCATACGTGGCTTTGTGATGGTGCGAACTTTTGGATCGAGCTTCTCTTTCCTAAACTTATTCATGGCATCACGAAGTGCGCTTTTATAAGACGGATCATATTGATCACCTGTTTTAAGTTCTTCAAGCACATCTTGAGCCGATGCTTTCTTAATGATGTCAAACAGCCACGTTAAATCATCCGGTTTTTGATTCTCCATCGCTTTAATGCAAGGGCGATATCGTTCAAGTTGTCTTTCTTTTTCTTCCTCTCCGCCTTCAAACTTCGAAAAATACGACTTAATCATCTCTATCATTTCAGGATCACCTGACCCTAATGCACACTCCAATAAAGTGGTGTGTTTCACGGTGACTGCCGGTGTCATAGCCGTTCCAGATAACAGCAATAATTCTTTCAATTTCGTTTTGTCTTGCGCGCGACTTGCTTCCTCTAGCATCGCTTGCACTTTTTCAAGTTCTCCGTATGCCACATGATGCAGCGCCTCATTAAATGCAGTATCATCGCGACCAAATTCACTGATTTCTCGAATCAGTTCAACTGGCAGGGTGCTAAAAAGGCAGTTTGGGGTACGGCGTGCTTTAAACAGCATTAATTTTTGTTCACGGTTTAGCATGTGGATTAAGTCCTCGTTACGGCTGGTAGTGGATTATACTCGTCATTTAAGGGCACCTCTGTCAAAATTTAGATCACATTGTTATAAATAATGTGATCTAAATTTTGACAGACGTGCCCTTAAATGACAGGTGTATATTTTAAAAAAATGGCAAAAGTCCAATCTTACTCTGTCAGAATTGTATGTACTGTTTCTAATGTCATCATTAATGTCATAGGTTGCAACGGGGATTCAACAAAACCACGAGATAGATAAAATCTTTTAGCTTGTTCTGATAATGCATGGACTAAAATGGCAAATATGCCTGCATCACTTGCAACACTAACTGAACGAATTAATGCATCCCGCAATAGGGTGCTACCAAGTCCTTTGTTATGATAATTTTTGTCTATTGCCAATCTACCAAGTAATAATACAGGTAATGGATTCGGCATATTGCGTCGCATGGCTTTTGGAGCGGTTTCGTGGCTGATTGCGCCTGCTGAAAGAGTGTAATAGCCGATTACTTTTTTGCCATTACATATAACGAAACAGCGTGAAGCACCAGATGCCTGGTTTTTAAGAGCGCGTTTTTTAAGCCACTCATCAAGTGATGGTGCGCTACTATCAAAGTGGTCTAATTCATGCTTATCTGAGATCGGAGTTGGAGCTGTTAAATGAAGCACGCTTATTTATCCCATGGTGCTTTTGTTTTTAATAATCGACGCAATTTATCTGTTGCTGGAAGTGGGCAATCAAGCAAGGTTTTAAATTTTTCAAATGTATCTGTGTCAACTGTAAAAAATGTTTGGCCCAGCAAAACATCCTCTGCTTTGCTACAGGCTGCGTCAAGCATAAAATCAGATCGACTGCGGCCTAATCGTTCAGCAGCTTGGTCAATTAAATTGCGTTGACGTACTTTAGCGCGAATATTAATTGATATAGATTCTTTAGTTTGTGGATGTGCCATATAACAGCCCTCTTTATATACAAATAGTATACATAATTGTATAGAAGAATGCAACAAAAATGAACCTCCCCGTGGCAAGTTATTCAGTGGGAACCGCAGCTATTTATTTCTCCCTCAAACACGCGACTGGCGGGACCTGTCATTCGGATAAGCTTTTTTTCATCATCATATTCAATCGATACACACCCGTAACGAAATTGAACCGTAACAGGCGACCGCACCCAACCATTCACAATGCCAGCAAATACAGCAGCGCAAGCATTGCTTCCACAAGCATGTGTTTCACCTACCCCTCTTTCATAAGTACGAAGCTCCATATGATGATTATCACGAATTTGTAAAAAACCGATGTTTATACCTTGAGAAAAATGTGGGTGAGAAATAATTTCTAAGCCCAATTGTCCTACGGTTATTGTTTCAAGAGAGGCTACTTTGATAATGGCATGTGGATTTCCTAAAGATAACACATCCAGTATGAGCTTATAAGGCGATTGCTTTATATTTAATTCAACGGACGCTTCTTGGATGATAGGAGCAGTTAATGTCATGCTGATGTGGTCATCATCGTGTATGGTTATTGGAAACATACCAGCACGTGTTTCTATTTGAAAAGATGATTGGGCGCATAGTTTCTCTTCATGTATGAAGCGTGCGACACAACGCAAACCATTGCCACACTGCTCTGCTTCGCTTCCATCTGCATTAAAAATGCGACAATAAAAATCAGCATGTTTTGAAAGCTCAATAATAAGCAGTTGATCAAAACCAATGCCTCTATGTCTATCGGCGAGTAATGTTATGGGTAGTTGGGTTGGAAGAATGGTTTGATGAATAGCATTGATTATAACAAAATCATTGCCTAGGCTATGCATTTTGGTGAAGCGGATAGATTTTTTTTTCACACAACTATTCCCTTTTAACGCGAGTATTGTTTCCTCGACTTTGGTTATTTTTAAAAAGATCGCAAAAAAACCATTTAAGTTTATCTTAAGCAACCATCTGTATGATTCATCATCAAATAATAGCTATCATAACGAGTAGAGAAATTGAACAAAATATTTAACTCATCTGAGGTGTATGATGATGAGTAAACAAAAAAGTAAGAACATACAATAGAGAGTATAAACAAAATGCGCTCAACTTTTAATCTAATAGTTAATAAATCTTATGAATTCGTTGAAAAACAACAAACATTGCTAGAGCAACTATCTAAAGAAACGAAGTCTCATTGTGATTATTTAGCCTCTATTGGTCTAGCCGATAGAGCGAGCCATTTTACCATCAAGCCATTTATTTACCAGGATCTTCTTCCTGGAACGGTAGATGTCAGTCGATTTAATCGTCATTTGGCTCTGCCAGATATTGTTCGCACCTTTAATACGGAAGAAAAAAACACGTTATTTGCCGCTTCTGAATGGAGCATAAAGCAGCAAGATAACGAAGAACTGAATCGTGTTTTGGACATACGGCTCTATCCAGCTATTCGCCAAATGATTAAGGAAAAAGAAGCAAGAGTATTTCTTGGCTCAACGATTGATTTGCAGGCATATACAGAATCAATGAATGAAACAATTATCATTGAAATTGCAGTGCCCTCCTCCGTTAAATTTTATATCGCGCTAAATAATGATGGTAATAAGGCAACAGTTTATATCTCAAATATAGTAAGCCATGAAAATTTAATACAACAATTGATTACATTAAAACTAGCAGGCATTGACCTTCAATCCGTACCCATTCTTGGTGATACGCATCTATATAAGTTGACTTGCAAGGAAGATTTGCTCGCATTTGAAAAACAGGCTTCCCCTTATTTGGCAAACAGAAATATATTAATTATTGCAGGCTGTTCTCTTGAAGAAACAGCATGTTCTATATTGGAGCAAATATTTTCAGAAAATATAACTAAGCAAAAATTCTCTGGTTCTATCGTTTCGCTTCATTATATTCAAACTCAATACGTACCCAATGTAGGATTTATTGTTCTTAATTTAAATTATGGTGAAATATGTGAAGAACAAATTTCATTTATTTTAGAAAAATTTAATTGCATCGGTATTTTTAGTGGTAGTGCAGCAGGATATATCCCTAAAGAAGGATTAGAACAATGGCCTAAGATTGGCGATAGAATAACGATTCATTCCGCACAACATTATTCCGGTGAAACCGTAGCGCTTAATAAAAATAATAACGATTTACACTTGCACGTACCAACATTATTCCTTGAAACATTTGCTTGGTTAAAAAAAGCAAGAGAATGCTCGGCTACCACAGTTGATGTTGAAACTTTTTATATTTTAAGAGCTATTCAAAATTATCAACAAGCAAATCCCCATGTAAAGTTATACACTGACATTGGTGTTTTTATTTCTGATTATGTCGGTCATAACCCTTTAAGAAGTTATCATACTGTTTTCGACAAATATGCATTGGCATTGCAGGATTTCATTAATCAAGCTCTCATGGCTAATATTACTTTAACTTATAATAACAATCGATTATCTACCCCAACATTTTCAAATCAATATTATACAATCAAATCTGAAACACACGTGATTGCAGAAGAGATGAAAAAAGAAGCTGTTGTTGATATTATTGGCAAATATTGGGATCAGTCAGAATTTTCTAAACGTGTGCACACACCAGTTGCAATTGGTACAGTAGAAAATCGTGAAGCTTTTCTTGGAAAAGACGGCGAAAGATGCCTTGAAAGATCCCTTCATTTACCTATTAAATTACCAGGTAGCGAGATTCGAATACCAAATGAATATAAACATCTTTCAGAGGTACTACAAAAAATTTTTAATTTTGAAATATCAGTCAATCCAAAATGGTTTGAAAAATTATATTGTTATTTGACTGTAGATTGCGGTCCCGTACCTCGCTCAAACTTTCAAAGAGTTCCAGGCCCTCATGTAGATGGCATACCTAGAGACAGAAAGCATCCAGAAAAACAATTAACCGATCACGCCTATCTGGCAACCAATGCCCTTCCCACCAGGTTTTATCTGCAACCATTTAATATGGATCCTTATGACCTTAAAAAACATCATTTTTTTGCTATTTTTAGGGCATTGAGTGATGAATCTAGAACAATTACGGTTCATCCATTTGATATTGTCTTAATGGGTCCCTATACTGTACATACGCCAGAACAAGCAGAAGAAGATATTCTTTGGCGAGTATTGGTGCGCGTGGAATGCTCCTTAAACGTTGAGTTTGATCGGGCTGGAAACACAATTAATCCATATTTTGCACAGGATAATCAATACCCTGGTTATCCATTTCGTTACATACCAAGGCCAATCCCTCCACATTTATTTGTGCCACCAGAAGTTTATCTCGATAAGCCTATTACACATAAAGATTATTCCTGTCAATCACTTGACCAGTTTGGACGCGCTAATCTGCGCGTATTTTATACACAAAATGATCGATACAAGCTTCGAGATAGTGAGTATAAAGATTTAGATCTTATTGCAAATAATATAATGAATGAAAAAAATAGAGGCATTGTCCTATTACGACAAGGAATACCACATGCTTTTTGTCTCTATCAACTTGAAAATCAACAAATTAAAGTGGACACAATATTTACCCTCATGAATGGAAAATCGAATGAATTGATGGTTTATATGATGAAAATCCTGCATAAATCGTCAAGCTTTTTGGTTATCCGTGTAAATGATAACAATGAGAATATGTTGCAATATTTTTTACGGGCTGCGCGGCTCGCAAAAATAGAAGTCCGCATTGAAAGACCCATCCCAAAGCATTACTCGGATTTAGTTACACAAATAATGGATAATGAAAAAACAATTATTAAAGGTATGTTACTCAACCTTAATCATTACCCACTTTATCAAATGATAAAAAGCTTATTAGATCAACTCAATGGCACTCATAATCAATTGAGTAGCACATTACAATTTTTATTAAATGAATATGAGAAAGCACATCAAGAACTAAAAAAATGGGATGCGACCCCAGCTTCTTTAACTGAACCGGAAATACAATGTTGTCTAGCTTTCATGAGAAGTATGAACGACGTACTTGGCATACCAGTTAAAGAAGCCATAAATGATGTTGCAGAAAGTGATCACGTGAAGGATATCGCCCCGCCAGAAGTAAAATATTATTCAGCACAGATGCAATCCGGCACTTTTTTTAGCGCACAACAATCGCAGAGATCGGACTCTTTTTTAGCGCCACAACCTAAAATTTAGGTTAATTTCTAATTTTTTAACATCGACCTGTTTGGGCAAATATAATCGGCCTGATTGCCCACAAGAAACTAGTAAATAAATCATACAACAAAGTATCATGATATATCCTAAGCGTTTCACGTGCGACCCCGTATTTTTTTAATATAATTAATCAAAGCGGTAGTAGAAGAATTTAGTTTGCTAGGAGAAGCATCTTGTTGTATTTGCTTTAACAAGATAGGAAGCAATTGTTTGCCCAATTCCACACCCCATTGGTCAAACGAATTAATATCCCAAATGACACCCTGAACAAAAATTTTATGTTCGTATAGCGCAAGTAATGCCCCAAGATTTTTAGGCGTTAAATGCTCCATTAATAAAATATTACAAGGTCGATTACCAGGAATCACTTGATGGCAAGCAAGATAGTTGGCTTCATGATGTGGATAATTTATTTTTAATTCAGAGTATGCTTCTTCATATGTTTTTCCTTGCATGAGCGCTTCTGCTTGTGAAAGTGCGCTAGCAAGGAGAATATCTTGGTGATGATGAGATGTGGAAGCAGTTTGCGCAATTAAAATAAAATCTGCTGGAACGAAATAAGTACTTTGATGCAATAGTTGATGATAGGTGTGTTGACCATTACAACCCTCTTCTCCGAAAACAATAGGAGAAGTGGTGTGACTAATTTCATCACCATTTAGTGTGGTTCGTTTACCATTACTTTCCATTTCAGCTTGTTGTAAATAAGGGATGAGGTAGGAAAGCGCATGGGCATAAGGCACAATTGCCTGCGCAGATGTGTTGAAAAAATTAATATACCAAATGCTTATTAGCGCCAGTAATACAGGCATGTTTTTTTCAAAATCCGTATACCTAAAATGCTCATCCATTTCATAAGCACCTTGCAGAAAATCGGCAAATTGTTTGTCACCTATCATGAGCATCAGCGGCAACCCAATGGGTGACCATATTGAATAACGCCCACCTACCCAATCCCATAGAGGCAAAATATTTTCTGGTGGCAATCCCCATGCAATGGCTTTTTCAATTGCTCTCGTGATCGCAATAAAATGATGTTGAAGTACGTGTTGTCCTAATCTAGCTTTCATCCAAGCGAGAATAGTGTTGGCATTTGTGATTGTTTCTAATGTGGTAAATGATTTTGAAGAAATAATGAATAAAGCGCGTTCTGGGTTGATTTGCTGCAACACATCTTCTAACGCTGTTTGATCGATACTTGAAATAAAATGAAATGTTAAATTTGTAATTGCAAATGGTTTGAGTGCATGTACACTCATCTTAGGACCAGTATGTGAGCCACCGATACCGATATTAATAATATGTGCAATCGGTTGATTTGTTACGCCGCGCCATTGTTGTGTATGAATAGCGTTGACTAAGAAGCGCATTTTATGTCGGGCTAACTCAATTAAGTTTGCTGTATTTTCACCATTTATTATAATAGAAGTATGACGTTGATCACGTAGAGCGGTGTGTAAAACAGAACGTTTTTCAGTTGTATTGATTGCTTTCCCTGTAAAAAGAGATTCTATTTTTTGAGGTAATTGCATATGATGGGCAAGTTGGCCAAGCAGCGTGATGGTTTGAGGTAATATTCGATTGCGAGAATAATCAAGCAACATGTCACCACATTGAACAGAAAATCGGGCAAAGCGGTTGGTATCTTCGGCAAACCAGGCACGCATATGTTGATTGCATATTTCAGAATAATGCTGATTAAGTAAGCGCCATTCTTGACTGTCATTTGTATTTTTCATGTTCTGTACACTTTATATTCGAGCGAGTATATTATACGATGCAATAGTAAGGTTAATACCCTGGAATTAAAATGACAAGGTTATGAATCATGGAAGAGTTATTACGCCGTTTAGAGCACCAGATAAAAAAATTAGTTGATCAATATGATCAACTGAAGCATTCTAATCAACAATTGCACCATGGCAAGTTTCTACTTGTTCGAGAGAAGGAGTTATTGATGGCGAGACAACAAAAAGCTATCTCACAAATTCAAACCTTAGTTACCAAATTAAAAGCAATCGAGAGAGACAAATGATGGATAAAACAATGAACACTACAGTGGAAATTTTAGGAAAAACATATTCCATTCGATGTCTGGAGTCTGAATTAAAATTACTGCAGCAGGCTGCCGTTATGTTGAGTCAAAAAATGGCAGAAGTGCAAAATTCTGGCAAAGCAATTAATTTAGAGCGCATTGCCATTATCACCGCTTTAAATATTACTCACCAATTACTACTCCAGGATCAGCAAAAATCCACAGTAGTAGATAAAATTAATCAGCATATTGTTCTATTGCAAAATAAATTAGATAAGGTCATTCATCATACGGAACAAGCGAACTTAGTTTATAGCGATTGATTTTGGACGTATATGTCTGCGCGACTTAAACAAGAATTGAGAAAAATTTATTATGCTAAACGACGAGAAATCCCAACTTTAGTAAGACAGCAGACTAGCCGGATGGCTGCAGATTATTTTCTCCAATTGGATCTATTTGAGCACAGTCAACATATTGCTTGCTATACACCGTTTCGAGATGAATTTGATTCTATCCCAGTGATTCAAAAAATTTGGCAAGCAAATAAATTATGCTATTTGCCTATTTTAACTGAAAAAAAAGAACTTTTTTTTGTACGTTATAATGAAGGCGATAAACTTATCACCAATCGATATTCGATACTTGAACCACACAATACATTAAGAAGAATTCAAGCGCAGGATCTTGATATGGTTGTTACTCCATTAGTGGTTTTTGATACTGATGGCCATCGATTAGGGACCGGTGGGGGGTATTATGACCGAACATTTGCATTTTTACGACAAAACGAAAAACATAAAAAACCATGGATGGTGGGGTTGTGTTTTTCTATTCAGCAAGCAGAACAAGTGCCTACGGATCCGTGGGATATTAATTTGCAGGCTGTCGTGACAGAAAATGGGATGATTGATTGTAGAGGTCTAGACAATACTAATATGAATTAATCCCAATAATTCTTTAATTGCAATAAAAAACATGGTGTAGTCAATGCTGCTGCTTTCATGAAGCAGTGCTAGTAGTTTGTCCCAATGTTCGAGCGCTTGACGATTGTGAGCAGTCCATTTTTCAAGTAACTTAGCAAGATTTTTTTCATTTCGATCTTGTTTCATGATGGCGACGGTGAGCGCACGTTGAGCAAAATCTAATTCATCGCGTAATGTCAAACGTGCTAATGTATTCCAATGCCCATCGCGTGAATCATTAGCAATTTGATCACGAAACCAAAGTAAATTGATGCGTTCACCTGCAGCAAAATACACTTTGGCAGTTTTGATGAGATCAAATTTATGTTGTGTAGCAACATCAATAATATTTAATGAAGTATAGATTGCGCGATAAATAGCAATACGTCTGGCAACTTCTTGCGGTAAACCTAAAGCAGTAAATTTTTCTGTGAGCGTAGCGAGATATTGTTTGGTTAGCCCACCCATCAATTCTGGTATAAATTCTTCAATGATTTTTATTCGGGAAGAAAAATGTTTGATGGTATGTTGTAAATCATTTTGCAGATGGTTGCCATGTAGGAACCAGCGTGTTGCTAAGTTAATCAGCTGGCGTAAATTATAAAATATCTCATATTGGCTAGTGATAGGAATTTTAAAATCCAATTTTTCTACGAGATCACGTAGTTTTTGGCTATTAAACACCTGCGAAGCAACGGTATAAGCGCGTATGATGGCATCAACTTTTGCGCCGGTTTCAATTTGTAAGCGATATACAAAGGTGATTCCCATGCTATTGACAATATGATTGCTTAATTGAGTAGCAATAATATTATGCCAAAGACGATGACGATGCAGGGCGTGTTTATATTTTTTAAAGATAGAAGGTGGAAAAGCAGTTTCAATGATTTGTGATAAATAAGGATCATCACAAAGATGAGATTTTAAAATTTCATGTTTAACATGAATTTTAGTATAAGCCAATAGAATAGCTAATTCTGGTCGTGTCAATCCTAATCCTGCTGCTTTTCGTTCCAATAATTTTTTATCGTCTGGTAAAAATTCAATTTGTCGATTCAGAATACCTTGGGCTTCTAATTCCTTAATATAAGCTTGATGAAGACCAATCAGTTTTTTAGCATGATAAGCTGAAATACTCATGATGAGCGCTTGATCATCATTATCTTGTAACACTAAATCAGCTACTTCTTGTGTAGCAGATTCAAGTAATTGGTTTCGTTTTTTTTCAGTCAATCTTTTTTGCTGTACTTCTTGATTGAGCAGAATTTTAAGATTAACCTCATGGTCTGAGCAATCTACTCCGGCAGAATTATCAATAAAATCGGTGTTAATTAAACCGCCACTCAATGCATATTCTACGCGCCCTAGTTGAGTAAACCCTAAATTGCCTCCTTCTCCTACTACTTTGCAATGGAGTTCATTGCCATTTATTCGGCAATAATCATTCGTGCGATCACCCACTTCCATATCATTTTCAGTACTTGCTTTTACATAGGTACCAATTCCACCATTAAATAATAAATCAACAGGTGCTTTTAACAAGGCACGTATTAACTCGTTAGGCGTGAGTGAATCTTCTTGAATATTGAGAATAGCTTTTATTTCACGAGAAATTGAAATGGTTTTATTGCTGCGTTTGAATACACCACCACCTTTAGAAATGAGTTTTGGATTATAATCTTCCCACGATGAAATAGGTAAATGAAATAAGCGTACACGTTCATGATAAGAGACTTCTGGATGGGGGTTTGGATCTAAAAATATATGACGATGATTAAATGCACCAATTAATTTAATATGTTTTGAATAAATCAGGCCGTTGCCAAATACATCGCCACTCATGTCACCGATACCAACCACGGTAATATCTGTTTGATCAAGATTAATAGTTAACTCACGGAAGTGACGCTTAATGGATTCAAAAGCACCACGCGCAGTAATTCCCATTTTTTTGTGATCGTAACCAGTTGCTCCACCTGATGCAAACGCATCACCTAACCAAAAAGCATATTCTTGAGCTAAGCTATTTGCGATATCTGAAAACGTAGCTGTTCCTTTGTCAGCCGCCACCACCAGATAAGGATCGGTGTCATCGTAACACACCACGTTTTTTGGCCGAATTATTTTTTGTTCTTTAATATTATCTGTTAGATCTAATAAACCACGTATGAATAATTGATAACATTGAATGACTTCTGTTTGCAGTGCCTCTCTTGTAATGAGGGCCGAGGTGTTTTTTAAGACAAAACCGCCTTTTGCACCAGAAGGCACAATAATTGCATTTTTAACTTTTTGTGCTTTCATTAACCCTAAAATTTCTGTACGAAAATCTTCTAAGCGATCTGACCAGCGGATGCCTCCTCGCGCAACTTTAGTGTGTCGTAAATGGATGGCTTCAAAGCGAGGGGAATAAACGAAAATTTCATATAATGGTGCAGGTAGCGGCAAGTCTGGAATAAGAGCCGAGCTCAATTTAATTGATAAATAAGCTTTTATTTGACCTTCTTTATTATATTGAAAATAATTGGTGCGCAAAGTAGCTTTGATGAGTTGCAGCAGTCGTCTTAAAATGTAATCTTCATCTATGCTTGGGACAGATTCGAGTGCTTGTAAAATTTGTTGCTCAATAGGTGTGGCAGAATGTTTTGCTCTAGCTGTTTTGGTTGGATGATGTAAGGCAATAAATAATTCAACTAAATTTTTGGCGATGATTGGATGATTAGCTAACGTTTTTTCAATATAGGATTGACTAAATCGAAATCTGATTTGGTGAAGATATTTAGCATAGGTACGTAAGATGGTAATAGCGCGCCAAGATAGCGCTGCTCCTAATATTAATTTATTAAATCCGTCGTTTTCAGCTTGACCCAGATAAATTTGAGTGAATGCTTCTTGGAATAAGGGTGCAATGTTATCCATTTCAAATGGTGTGTTAGTGTATTCGACAGAAAAATCGCTAATCCAAATGGCTTGATTATTGTTTAAAGTTACTTTATGAGGATGTTCGCTAAACGTACGTAGATTTAAATTTTCAAGCATAGGCAAGATATTGGAGAGCGGTATGGGCTGATGCCATTGGAATAAGCGCAAGTGTAATGGGTGATCTTGTTTGTCTTCGGTGAGATAAAGGTTGACATGAAGCGGATTGGATGCTGAAAGTAATTCTAAGTAAGTCATATCCTTTACTGCCATTTCTACAGGATAATCATCGCGATAACTTGGTGGAAACGCATCCTCATATTTATTAATTAGTTCAGTGATTTTTTTTCCGCGCAGTTTACGAAGTTTGTTTTGTAGCTGTTTATTCCATGTGGAGGCCATTTTTGGTTTCCGTTGATTGTTTATTTAAAGCTATACAGTATGTGGTCAATAGTCAATCGATCGCGGTTAGAATAGATGGTTGTATCCCATCTATTCTTTTACATCTTTTTCCAGTCATTAGAATCAATCACTCGACCAGAAGGTTTTTTTATAGGGGCTAGGGATTTAGGAGGGAAAAATTTTTCTCGTACCCACGTGATGATAAATAAGACTAATCCGATGATGGTACCGAAAAAAAATAAATAAGCTAAAAGCATCATACCAAAAATAAAGGCTACTATAGCAATACCTATAAAAAAGAAGGGCACTAATTGTTTAACAAGTCGTTGCATAGTGTGCCTCTAAAATTTATCCCATATCGTTTCTTTCTGTTGTGAAGGGTTGATATGGTCACGTAAATCGCTAATATGATCATATTTTTTCTTTTCTACTTGTTGTGAGGCAGATAGTTTGGGGTGTGTGGCATCAAAATTGCCGAGAAACTTATCAAGTTCGCTTGTATAATAAGTAAGACCCAGAATTTTTTTGAAATTTAACATATGCTACACTCCAAAGAAGTCATAGTATAGCATGAACCGATGGAGATTGAATGAGATTAGCGTATTTGTTATTCCTGCTAGGGATGGTCTTGATAATAGATCATTCTGCGCTTGCCAAAAAAAAGAAACCCCACTCTTATCCCAAACCAGCTTCTGTTGTTTTATCCACTATTTATGGTATGGCTCAATTAAATAATGAGCTAAATCGATTAATTCAAACCAACCTATCTAACGCAGATATATCCGTCTATGTCAGATCGATGAAATATGGCGATATGTTATATGCGCGTAACATTCATCGACTGCTTATTCCGGCAAGCACATTAAAAATTTTTACAGCAGAAGCCGCTCTTCTTTATTTAGGGCCCGATTATCGTTTTTCAACGCAACTATTGACTGATGCCAAATCTGTAAAAAACGGCATTTTACAAGGAAATCTTTATATTGTACTGAGTGGCGACCCTTCTTTAACTTACTACGATTTAGTGGATTTAATGTTGTCCTTAAAAACACAGCAAATTCGAGCAATAGCAGGGAATGTTTATATTGATAATACAGC
Organism: Gammaproteobacteria bacterium RIFCSPHIGHO2_12_FULL_37_34; assembly: GCA_001801495.1. Taxonomy (GTDB): domain Bacteria; phylum Pseudomonadota; class Gammaproteobacteria; order DSM-16500; family DSM-16500; genus Aquicella. The sequence goes on along the minus strand of MGXW01000097.1, from coordinate 6,010 downwards.
CTATGATCAGCGTTTTTATGGCCCCGGGTGGGCGTGGAAGGATATCAATTATTGTTATGCAGCGCCCATTAGCGCAAGTATCATTAATCATAATTGTCTTTCGTTTCAAGTGACACCCTCTAAAGTTTCAGGGCGTGCGGCACAAGTGCTCACTTCACCTAAATATTTTTATCCCCCAATAAAGAATTCAGTCATTACTAAAGCCAAACGAGTACGCAGCTGCTCCGTTCGTTTATTATCTGATCAGAATAGCATGATTACTATTGATGGTTGTATGCCGCGTGGAAAATATGCATGGGGTGTGAGCTATGTGATTGCAGATATTCCAGAATACAATCGTGCATTATTTAAGAGTTTATTACATCGTTTATCCGTGAATGTGTATGGTAGTGTGACATTTGAATCTGCTGGCTCGCATCTTTCTTTAATTGGTACGCATAATTCTAAACCGTTACGTTTATTAGTAAATGACATGTTAAAAAAATCGGATAATGTAATTGCAGGAGCATTATTTAAAAAATTAGGGCAATTATATTCACGTGAACCAGGCAGTTGGGAAAATGGAAGTTTTGCGGTTTCACAAATTTTAGCAAAACGTGCGGGTGTGGATATTCGAGGAATGCGTGTATTAGATGGTTCAGGTTTATCGCCAGATAATTTAGCAACTTCTGCACAAATGATGCAGGTATTAGATTTTGCTTATCATCATTATCCAACAAGTTACGAATTTGTTTCTGCATTACCAATTGCCGGAGTCGATGGCACGTTAAAACATCGTATGGGTTATATTGCTCGCAAAGTGCGAGCAAAAACCGGCACAATTTCTGGCGTAGCTAGTTTAGCAGGATATACTGTTAGCGAGAATAAAGAGCCGCTTGCTTTTGTGATCATGATTAATGGCAGTAAAGGCATGGGTTGGCGCTATAAAGTTCTTGAAGATAAAATGACAACTGTTTTAACACGCTATGTACGGATACAGGTTAATTAAGCAGAAGAAGTGATCATGATATTACAATAAATCTGAAAATTCTTTTAATTTTTGAACCGCATTGCTTAATGATTGCTTTTCTAACGTAGAAAAATATTCTTCTAATGTTTTTGGCGGGCTTTTCAAACTTGCTCGATGTCGATTCACAGCCAAACAAACTGTCTCAGATGATAAACCAATTAAATTCATTAGAAATTCATCTGGATGCTGTGCTTCAATACCATATCGACTAATATTTTTTTTTGGAAAATCTTTGAGATTATAAGTAACAATAACGGATGAGCTAGAATGAATTGCGGCTGCTAAAATATGCTGATCGTTAGAATCAGGCAACGTTAATGTCGGAATTAAATATTGATAATTTTCAACTAAACAATCTCGTACACTCATGTTCATTTTATCACGCGTTCTCTCGAGAAATTCTCGATTAAGATCATTTCTATTAGATAAAAGGCTAGCTATCCATTCTTCATGAATTTCATTCGTCCATTTGGCACGATACATATCAGTTATAGCTAAATTCATCAGTAAATCACGTAATGGCGCAGGATATAGAACACATGCATCATACAATACTGCAAAATTCGTCATTCTTTAGTATCCCATATTATGCTTTTGGGCTTCGTTTGCTAGTTCTTCGAGAATTTCAAGACGCTTCTTATCAATCTCTTCTTTATAGTGCAGGACATCTTTTGCAAATACACGTCTTCTTGGCCCTACCTTACGAAAAGGGATTTTTCCTTCTTCTAATAAATTGACTAAAAACGGCCTGGATATATTCAATAAATCAGCTGCTTCCTGTGTGGTTAATTCAGCATGTACAGGTATTAATGTAACCGCATTTCCTTTTGCCATTTGAGATAAAATCATAATTAATAGCCGCAGTGCATCAGCAGGAATTGAAATGACATCTCCTCCTTTCCCCCTTTTAATTAGTTGAAAGGCAGGGTTGTTGGTAGATTTAATATAGGCAGAAAGTTTACGACTAGATTCTCCCGCCAAACTAATCTCTTTATCTGTGGGGATACTTATACCCTTATTGTTGAGTGTAATTTGCATGTTAATGGTCCTCTTTTACCTTATACAAAGAGTATAGCATATTAAACGAAATAAACGAAACTAGTAGAAATAATTGAAATTAAACGAATTGTAATATTTAATATCTTATTAAATTTTAATGACTTTCTTTTCTCATTCCAAACAATATTTACATTAATACAGAACAAGCAATAATCCTGCGATGAATAATGTTATGCCTATTCCAGCTAAAAAATATTTTAATTTTATCTTTTTTTCGTGATTCATAGGATTATTATTAGATAGATTAGTCATGAAACGTGATTTTTCTTGCTGTAATTTGGTTTCTCTCAATACTTCATAAACTAACGAAGGAAGGGCTGGTAATTGTTCTGACCAAAGAGGCAGGTTATCATAGATACGTCTAAAAAAAGATTGGACGCCTACTTGTTTTTTTAACCATTTTTCAATATGAGGTGCGGCGGTAGACCAAATGTCTAAATCAGGAGCAAGTTGTCTGCATAGCGCTTCTATTCCTAATAATGTTTTTTGTAATAAGACAAGTTGTGGTTGAATATTGATGTGGAATCGTCGCGCCACTTGAAATAGGCGAAGCAGCAATTGACCAAAGGATATATCACGTAAGGATTGTTCGAAAATAGGCTCAGATACAGCGCGAATCGCGCCTTCAAATTGATCAATACGTGTATCAGGCGGTAACCAACCACAAGCAATATGTAATTCCGCAACGCGTTGATAATCGCGCTTGAAGAATGCAATCATGTTTTCAGCAATATAGCGTTGATCATTACGAGATAAGGAGCCGACGATACCAAAATCTACACTAATATAGGTAGGATTTTCCGGATCCTTATCGGATACAAAAATATTACCCGGATGTAGATCAGCATGGAAAAAACTATCACGAAATATTTGGGTAAAGAAAATTTCAATACCACGTGCGGCAAGTTTTTTCATATTCACGCCAGCTTGTTTTAATTTATCGATATCATGAATTGGAATGCCGTAAATGCGTTCGAGAATAAGAATATTGGTTCGACAATAATTCCAATATATTTTAGGAATATAAAGCAAGTTAGAATTGGCAAAATGACGCCGTAATTGTGAAGCATTTGCCCCTTCACGCATGAGATCTAATTCGTCGTAAAGTGTTTGTGCAATTTCATGGATAATTTGTTTGGGTTTAAAATATCGAGCGTTTGAAGAATATCGTTCTGTAATTTTTGCAAAAGTCATGAGCAAATTAATATCACGATCAATCATTTTTTTAATATGAGGGCGCAACACTTTAACAACCACTTGCTCCCCATTCATTAAAGTTGCAGCATGCACCTGGGCAATAGAAGCAGAGGCAAGCGCAGTTGTATCAAAGGTAGAAAAAATTTCTTCGGTTTTAGAATGTAATGCTTGCTCAATAATTTCTTTTGCTAATAAGCCTGGGAAAGGAGGAACACGATCCTGCAGTTTGGCGAGTTCCATTGCAATATCATCTGGAATGAGATCACGACGAGTAGACATGATTTGCCCAGCTTTCACAAAAATTGGCCCTAATTTTTCAATAGCAAGACGTAGGCGCTCTCCTCTCTCGAGATTTTTTCCAGTGGTCCAATAGAATGGATTGAAGTAAATAATAAATCGTATGGGATAAAACCGATGTGATCCTAATACAATTTCATCGATGTTATACCGTGCTAAGATAAAATTAATTCGTATCATGCGAAATAATTGTGAAAAAAATTTCACTCTGTTTCCTCTCGCAATAAAGTGGTTACTCTGGCTTCTATTCTATCAACATCCATACGTAAAGTATCAATGTCTCTGAAAAGATCTTGTAATGCTTCATGCGTAGGAAACCAGGTTTTTTCTTCATGTAGGTATTCATTTACATATTGGGCGAATGTAGTTTTAGTCTTGTTTATCCATCTGCTCATTTGATGTAAGTGTCGATTGATATGGTAAGCAGGAATGTCACCAATTATTTTGGAAGCATATTCTTCCCAATCGATGTCTAATTCATCAAATAAGGCTATCACTTGTTGCCCTAATTCCGCATCGCCTTCAATCATTATATCTTCAGCAAAAAACTGTTGCCGTTGATCGCTTGCTAAAGCAAAGCCTAGCATGTGTAAGGGGGTGCCGCGTATTGTAGTTTTAGCAAGATGCGAACAATCTGAAACGATAACCATACCATTTTCATTAAATAAACATTGAAAAGTAAAATGAAAAGGCAGCAACTCAAAAGCGATGACATTGCCTTGTAGTTTTTGCAAACGTAATGTTGATTCCGGATCGAAGCGGAGATAAGTGTTCATTGCTTTAGTTAGTAAGGATAAAAATAATTTATTCATGAGTAAAGGGTATGACTATCAGTTAATATTTTCTTCCTACATGTAAAGCTACTATTCCGCCACTTAAATTAGTATAGTCCACCTCTTCAAAACCAGCAGCGATCAACATGGTTTTTAATGTTTCTTGATTAGGGTGCATGCGTATGGATTCAACGAGATATTGATAGCTGTTGCGATCGCAAGTTACTAATTCACCAATTGTAGGAATAACGCGGAAGGAATATAAATCATATAGTTGTTTAAGGATGGCACGTTGTGGATGAGAAAATTCAAGAATGAGTAGTTTGCCACCTGGTTTTAATACACGTTGTAAAGAAAGCAAAGCTGCTGTTTTATTGGTTATATTGCGCAAACCAAAAGCAAGTGTAATGCAATCAAAATAATGATCTTGAAAGGGTAATTGTTCAGCATCAGCCTGGACATATTCTATATTGCCTAATAAACCCAAATCGGTCAGTTTATCGCGACCAATAGTTAGCATAGTCTCATTCATATCTGTCAGGATGACTGTGCCCGTTTTACCAACTGCTTGCGCACTTAATTTAGCAAGATCACCCGTGCCTGCTGCGACATCAAGCACTAGTTGCCCTGGGCGTAAATTAGCCTCAAGAATGACTCTTCTTTTCCAAAGGCGATGAGCACCGAATGATAGGAAATCATTCATTAGATCATATTTAGGTGCAACGGAATGAAATACTGCCGCCACCAAGTTAGATTTGTCTTTTTTCGGCACGGTTTGGTAACCAAAGTGAGTCATGTTATTGAGATCGTTAAGCATATTGATCATCCATTATGGAGCACGTATGATGGTAATGATTGGTTATATTATTACAAAAGCAGGATAAATAATATGTATCACATTCAAAATATAGAATACAAGATAAAACGAGGCATGAAGGATGTGTGATCCCTTTATTATTTTTTTAAGAAAAATGGGATTTTTTATCTTAAAGATAATGATAGGGGTAATGGTTTTTTGTTTAGCTGAGTTACCTGGGTATGCTACATCTGATGCTACTAATATTTATAGTGCTACTAGCGTAACCCCAGTCTCTAAGCGGTTGGTTTGTTATGGCCCATCTGACGCAGTAAAAGGAGCGAAATATACTACAACAATTGAGTCAGGTGATTATTGGTGTTCCGAACCCGGTACTATCAACTGCATTTCACCGTATGTATGGGTAGGGGTTAGAACGAGTGGTGGTCCCTTCATACAGGGTCATTATTGTAGTTTGCTCTACTGTTCGTATTTTGTTGGGTATACGTGTAGGGCTACTTGCGCAACAAATATAACAACAGAATCACCCCTCACCAATTGCGTATGGGAAACTGTTACATAACCAAAATTTACTGTCGCCACAATCTTACATTTTCAACTACTGCATCATAGTTGGCGCGATAAGGATTAATGTCTAATCCGCCACGTCGTGTATAACGTGCGTATACTAACAATTTTTGCGGAGAACAGTTATGCATTATATCCATAAATATACGCTCAACACATTGTTCATGAAATTCATGATGATTGCGAAAGGAGATAATATATTTTAATAATCCTTCGTGTTGTATTTTCCTTCCTGTGTAAGTGATGAGTAGGCTACCCCAATCCGGTTGGCTAGTTACCGGGCAATTTGAT
>MGXW01000096.1 GCA_001801495.1 Gammaproteobacteria bacterium RIFCSPHIGHO2_12_FULL_37_34 | reverse complement strand
TTTAAAGAGATATTCAATGATAGTAACTCGTTGTATTACAAGTAAAATAAAACACGGCTTGGAACGTGGAAAAAGTATTTTACTACTCGGACCCAGGCAAACAGGTAAAACAACCCTGATTAAAACTCTGCCACACGATAGGTATCTTAATTTAATGGATAATGAACTTCGTAGGCATTATGAACAATTGCCATCCAGTTTATTGGCAGAAATAAAAACATTAGCAGCATCACTTAAAAGGCGACCCCAAATAATCATTGATGAGGTGCAGCGTTGTCCTCATCTTATGAATATTTTGCAGTTACTCATCGATGAAAAGATTGCACAATGTATTATTACCGGATCATCCGCCAGAAAACTACGACGACAAACAGAAATTAATTTACTCCCCGGGAGAGTCATTTCGCTCACACTCACGCCACTCATCCCCTCTGAATTGCCAACAACCATTTCGCTTATAGATGAATTAAATAGTGGATCGTTACCAGGCATTATTTTATTGAAAAATAATGAAGACAAAAACACCGATTTAATGAGTTATTCCAATATTTATTTAGAAGAAGAAGTTCGCGCCGAATCTCTCGTTCGCGATTTGGGACATTTTTCACGATTCTTGCAACTTGCAGCAGGTGAATCTGGAAAAATCACTAATTTTAATCGCTTAAGCGAAGATGTAGGGATTTCTCATACTACTATCAAAGAATATTATCAAATTTTAGAAGATTGCATGATTGCTATTCGTATTGATCCTTTCATTCAAGGTGTACGCAAACGACTGATTAAATCCTCTCGTTATTTTTATTTTGATCTTGGTGTAAGAAGAGCTTGTGCCAAAGAAAGTGCTCCTTTGGCAGAAAAAAATTATGGGAATTTATTTGAGCAGTGGGTAACATTAACAACATGGCGTTGGCAACAATATTTTGCTCCTATGCAAACATTATATTTTTGGCGCGATGCTAATGGTCCTGAAGTCGATTTAATCATTCAATCCGATCATGAATTACTACCTATCGAAATCAAATGGACAACACATCCAACCCTAAAAGATGCGCGGCATTTGCAGCTTTTTATGCAAGAATATACGCAAGCAAAACAAGCAGTGATTGTATGCCGTGTACCATTTCGCCGCGAGATCGATAAAAATATTTTAGCCATCCCTTGGAACGAGTGGCAATTGTTTTTAGAAGAACGGTTTTAGAAAAGTTGATCTAACAATCATTATTCATCGTATTTGATAATCATTAGAAGGCGTCTCGACAAGCGCTTCGCAAAAAAAACGCTATTTCTAGAGGTTCATCAGACAAATGGTGGGTAGAGCCCTCATTTAAATAAATCTGAATGAGTTCCTGTTCTAACAAAAACAACCACTTTTTCTTCAAGAATTAATTTATAGATTAATAACCAATCTGGCTCCACATGAAGTTCTCGATGAGCTTTCCAATTACCGGTTAAAGGATGATCCTTTAGTTTGGGACTTAGGTTTTCTTCATGTTCAATTTTTTTCATTATCTGCTGTAAAGCAGCCATATCCTTTTTACGTTTCTTGGCAAGTTTTAAGTCACGCTTAAATTGAGTCGTATATTCTACTTTAAGCATGATTACCCTAGGTCTTCAAATAATTCATCCACACTTTTAGCTTGATGTGTTTTTCGTTTATCTGCATCATGCATTGCCTTAATTGTTGCCTTCTTAGGAATTTTTACCTTGAATGGTAATCCATGATTTAAACAAACTTGCATATAAAACAATCTAACAGCCTCAGCGGATGTTAATCCAACTTTGTGTAAAATTGCCTCAGCTCGTGTTTTAAGCTTGGGTTCTATACGAGTATTAATGGTCGCTATTTTATGCATAAAAATCACCTCTATATTAATGTATAACACATGTTATACATTAATGCAAATGTCATTATGAAAGGACCGTATTCTGAATGCGTGGGGAATCTATTTACATGATGCGGCACCAGTAATAAGACATTTAATTTGATCGACAATATACTGAGAAAAAGGAAAAGAAGAGGTGAATCCGGGAGATACATTATTTAAAATATGCATCGAGTGTTTATCTCCCTCTACAATAAAATCCATCTCCAAACTCTTGGTTTTCGTATTTAATAATTGTGCGCGTATACCAGGCACTCCGAATCTCGTAAATTGTTCTTTTTTAACATCGGCAACTAATAATTTTGCTAAATGAACTAAAGAAGATTTAGAATATTTTTTTAATTCCTCAATTGCTAACGATTTAAAATCAAATGTTGAAAACATCAATAAATTCACTTGCTTTAACAAAATATCCATTAGTTCGATTAATTTAAAATTATTAAATAATTTATATTGTTCCCGCCAAAACGCGGGGATCGCGGTTGGACCAATTTTTATTCTTCCATCTACCGTAATAGTAACATGCACGCCAAGAAATGGATTTTTCAAATTTGGAACGGGATAAATATGAGTACGGAGCGCATGAATTGGTTCATTTGAATAAAGATAAATTCCTTTGAATGGTAAAATAGAGTATTGTTTGGAAAAATTAAAATCTTTCGCGATTTTATCTGCATATAATCCCGCTGCATTAATGACATATCCTGCTTGATATTTTCCTTTCGAAGTCAAGATAATATTATGAGGTTTCATTTTTAAATATTTAGTTTTGTAATGAATTTGTATTTCTTCCTGTTGAACATCCGCTTTTAAGCAATCTATTATTTTTTTTGGATCAACTGAAGAAGTATGTGGTGAAAATAAAGCTTTATGATAAGTAATCACTCTAGGTTCTATTTCTTTCGCTTCCTTGTCAGTTAGTTCATGTAATAAAACACCATTCTGTTGACCGCGTTTTAATAATTCACTTAAAAAAAACAAATCCTGTTCGTTTCTTGATACTACCAATTTGCCGCATCTATTAATCGATATGTTTTTTTGTAGACAATATTCAGTAAGCGCCAAATTACCCAATCTGGTAAATTTAGCTTTTAAACTATCTGACGTATAGTAAAATCCAGCATGTAACACTCCACTATTTCGGCCACTAGCATGCAGGCCACAATCTATTTCCTTTTCAATAATAATTATGTTTGAATTGCCAAACGTTTTTTTTAATTGAAGTCCAAGACTAAGGCCTAGTATACCGCCACCAATAATAAGAAAGTCACATGTTGTTAGACTATGACTCATACAAAAAACCAGCCCGCATTCGTAAGCAAGAATAGCTATAAGCAAGTTCTAAATCTTGATATTTAAATTGGCTGTTCATCAATCACCCACTCATACATCTCAATCATTGTACTTGGGCATTTGAAGCATTTGCTACCACAAGCTGGTGTTTTGATACATTGGCGAATTTTACCTTTTGCTATCCAATGTCTTAGCATACAACGCACCGTATCCGGTTCTGCGCAAAACAAATGACAAAGGCTTCCTAATGTTGCCATTTTCACTTTCATCATATGCTGTTTAATATCAAGCAAGCTCATGTGCTCTTCCTCCGGCATACCAACGAATAGCAACAATCGTACCTATAAAAATGGTAAGTAATGTCATCACCCATAACGATGATGAGATAGGATGTCGCCACCATGTAGCAGCTTGATAAAAAATAACAGCGACACTATAAGCAATGCCTGTCATCCATACTATTGAAAAAACCGACCAGCCACGATGCAATTCGCGTAACATAACAGCTGTTGTCGAAATACAAGGAAAATATAACAACACAAATAATAAATAAGCAAATGCACCTATTTGCCCATCAAATTGCTGATACATTAAACCATATACCCCTTGATCAACTTCTCCAATAGGCGCTTTGGCAAGTATAGGATTACCAAACGCATGATTTAATTGCGCTAAATTAGCAGGAATAGAACGCAAAGCTTCTTGCAAGCCTCCCCAAAATTGAAACGTATCTATGCTTGCTGCAAAATGACCCATCTGTGAATAAAGTGAATTTAACGTTCCAACCACAACTTCTTTTGCAAGGATACCGGTTACCAAACCAACCGTTGCAGGCCAATTGGTTACGCGAATACCCATAGGAGAAAAAATGGGTGTGACCCACTGACCAATAAAAGAAAGCAACGATGTTGAATCACCATTGCTTGCAATCAATGAACCATTCAATGATAAAGAATTTAATACACCAATCAACACACAAATAGGCACAATTAATCGACCTGCACGAAACACAAAACGTTGCAAACGTTGCCAAGCATGTAAACACAATGTTTTTAAATTTGGCATATGATAGGGCGGTAATTCCATCACTAATGGCGAAGGATCGCCTGTTAATAAACTGGTCCGTAAAACAAAACCCGTCATAATGGCCATAACAATGCCAATAAGATATAAAGCAAATACCACGTTTTGCCCACCGCTTGGGAAAAATGCAGCAGTAAATACAGCATAAATGGCAAGACGTGCGCCACAAGACATAAACGGGCTCATCATAACAGTGAGAATACGATCGCGTTTATTTTCCAAGGTGCGTGCAGCCATGACCGCTGGCACATTACAGCCAAAACCAACAATCATAGGTACAAAAGCTTTGCCAGGTAATCCAACTGCTCGCATGAATCGATCGACAACAAATGCTGCGCGCGCCATGTAACCCGAATCTTCTAAAAGTGCAAGAAATAAAAACATGGAGCCAATCACAGGAATAAATGTCACCGTTGTATTCATTCCTCGACCAATGCCTTGTGCTAATAACACCGTCAGCCAAGCAGGCGCGCCGATATGCGTCAATACATAAGCTAAACCATCAACAAAAATAGTTTGGCTACCAATATCAAAAAAATCTTGAAACGCGCCACCAATATTAATTGAAAAGAAAAATAAGCAATACATCATCACTAAAAAAATAGGAATGCCAACAATACGATTTAACAAAATGCTATCAAAACGCGCCGTCCAAGTTCGTTTCGTTTCAGTAGAACGCAATAGGCACGCGCAAAGCACCTCTTGAATAAAACGATAACGCGCATCAGCAATGATAATATCCGCATCTTCATATAGTGTGTGTCGAATAGATGTTTGCTGCGCAGTAATTTCTGTTAAAACAGCAGCTGAAATTGTTTGTTTTTCATAAGCATCATTTTCAAGTAAGCGAAGCGCTCGCCATTTTTCTTTTGTTGCCATGACATGCGTTAAATTTTTTATAGCTGTTTGAATAATATCAGGATAATGTTTAAATGCGCCATCAGGTGTAACATGTACACCGTTTACCACTTCACGCTTTAATTCACGAATACCATGACCTTTATTTGCTTCAATAGCAACAACAGGACATCCTAGTGTTTTTGATAATTGTTGAATATCGATATGCATATGCCGCGCACGTGCAACATCCATCATATTCAATACTAAAATAATCGGTATATTCATTTCCAATAGCTGTAGCGTAAGATAAAGATGCCGATCAAGATTACTAGCATCCACAATATTGACGACTAACTCTGCTTGCTGGCTTAAAATAAATTCATAAGCAATGCGCTCATCAACAGCACTGGTTTCACTTAAAACAAGTGAGTAAATACCAGGTAAATCGATTGTCTCAATTGACTCGCCTGCTTCAATAAAACGCCCACTTTTACGCTCAACTGTCACCCCCGGCCAATTACCTACCTTTTGCCGTCCGCCGGTTAAAGCATTAAATAGAGTGGTTTTACCACAATTAGGGTTACCAACGAGTGCAATCGATGTCATTACTTAACATCCTTCAACCTCTAGAATATTTGCCTCATCTTTACGCAAACTTAAAGCAAAGCCACGTACTTCAATTTCAATAGGATCGCCAAGTGGCGCCATACGCAACACTGTAAATTCGGTACCAGGGAGAAGCCCCATAGATAGGAGCCGTTGACGATAGGCGGGATGAATAGCGCCAATTGAAATAACACGTGCTTTTTGACCTGCTTTGAGATGCCCAACTAACATAGTATGTCCTTGTATGTTATGATAAATTCTAAAGTGTTCAGTGAACGCCTTAAAAGCATAGTATCCTGTTGACTGATTGCATTGTCAATACAAATGAGAACTGTTCTCGTTTATGATTTTCTATCCCTTTAAAATCTGTATTCAAACTGTATTATATTGAAGAGAGGGAGCTAATTGTTCTTGTACTGCGCATAGGCCACAGAAAAAACATCTATGAAAAATGACCTTCCTGCAATTGCAATAATGCTTGCTCCAATTGTGTACGTAACTCAATCAATTGGCCATGAAAAAAATGTCCTGCTTCGGGAAAACGAAGAATCAGCGGTTTCGGGTAACGACTTTCAGCCCATGATAATACTGCAGCTGGTGAAACCACATCATCCAACTCACCTTGTATTAATATCCACGGGCAAAGAATGGACGGCAATGTTTCTAAAGAATAATCTTGTACCGGTGGCGCAACAGTCACCAATTGCCCCACACTGATTTGTGTTGCAGCTTTTGCTACGATATATGCCCCAAAAGAAAATCCTGCCAGCCAAATTTCTTTGCCCTTATTACTTTGCTGTACCCATTCAATCACTGTTAAAAGATCTTCTAATTCACCTATACCATGCGCAAATTCACCTTCACTTCTACCCACACCACGAAAATTAAAACGGATGGTTGTTAGCCCTAAATATTGAAATGTTTTGACTAATGTTGTCACGACTTTGTTTTGCATATTGCCGCCATGCAAAGGATGCGGATGACAAACAATTCCCCAAGCATGGCGTTCTTCACCAATCGGTTCATCAATTGCTACCTCTAATTTTCCAGCAGGCCCACGAATGTGTTCAATGGTTTTATCTTTTGTGAATGATCTATTCATGATGATCCACTCGCTTTATATAATCGATCCCGTATCGCTTCCCATTCCACATGCATTGGAGTATTTTCAATCACAATTTGCTTATAGTAGCCAGTATCTAATGAACGCAACGTTTGATAAAGATCATGTGCATAGGAAGAAGCACTAGTTGGCATAGGAATCACATGCACGTTCGCTGGAAAAGGAGCCGAGAAAGAAGACCACACCACAAGTGCAATAGGCAACTCTTCAAGTTGTAATGCTTGCAAAAAAAGATTGATCTCGCTTGTTTCAAGGATGGTAGTTTTCGTTTCTGGCGCATAATGCACATGATGCATGCCTGGTGCACGAGTAACAGGTGCATCTTGATGTGTAACAATAAGCCGCATATTCAATACTTCAGCAATGGCTTTTGCAGTAATCATTCCTGGTCGCAAAATAATAGGTTGCTCGCAACTTAAATCAATAATAGTAGATTCTAAACCCACCTCACAAGCACCGCCATCTAATATTAAATCTACTGCACCTCCTAACTCTTCATAAACAGCTTGCGCAGTAGTCGGACTGATATGAGTAAACCGATTAGCAGAAGGCGCCGCAATTCCACTGCCAAATTCTTTTAATAACGCTTGAGCGACAGGATGATGCGGCATGCGTAAACCAATGGTTGCTGCTCCTGCTGTGACCACATCAAGAACATGCGGCTGTTTTTTTAATAGGATACTAAGCGGACCAGGCCAAAATGCTTTCGCAAGTTGATAAGCAAACGGTGAAATATCTATTGCCCAATCTGCAAGTTCGTTGATATCCGCAAGATGCACAATAACAGGGTGATTATAAGGGCGCTTTTTGACTTGAAAAATGCGTGAAACTGCAGCTTCATTCATTGCATCCGCACCTAAGCCGTATACCGTTTCTGTTGGGAAAGCAACTAATTTTCCTTCATGAAGTAAGGCTGCTGCTTGTTTGATACGATCAAACATAACCTGTCGGATCAACTATACCCGCCTCACTAAATCCTTTCTTTCTAAAACTACAACTATCGCAGCAACCACAAGCTTGGCCTAAATCATTGGCGCGATAACAAGAAATTGTCTTTTCATATGGCACACCTAATTGAATACCTAATTGAATAGTTGCAGCTTTTGATAAATGAATTAAAGGCGTATGGAGTTGAATACCGCCTTGCTCAACCCCATATTGAGTGGCAAGATTCGCTAGCTGCTGAAAAGCTTGAATATATTCAGGACGACAATCAGGATAACCAGAATAATCCACTGCACTCACTCCAATAAAAAGATCTTTTGCTTGTAACACTTCTGCCCATCCTAATGCGATAGATAGAAAAATGGTATTACGCGCTGGAACGTATGTGACAGGAATAGCTGTCTGCTTAGCATCGTAATGAGGAATAGAAAGAGCTGGATCCGTTAACGCTGAACCACCCCATTGGTCGATCGCTAATTTAAAAACACGTATTTTTGCATCAAAATACGCCGCAATTGCACAAGCTGCATGGAGCTCAACCCGATGTTTTTGCCCATAATCAAAAGCGAGTGCATAGCAATCAAACCCTTGTGATTTGGCATAAGCCAAACAGGTTGCAGAATCCAATCCTCCGGATAATAAAATAACGGCTTTTTTCATGTTGTGTGCCTATTTTCACAAAAAATCTACCAAAAAATAACGATTTTAGATATACTTAAACCCATGCATTCTATCGAAATCACTAGTGTTGAATCCACTTTAATCGCTCCAATTGCGACGGTAAAAGGGCAGGCGATTTTAAGTGTACCACAAGATTTATACATCCCTCCTGATGCCATGAAGGTTTTTCTCGAGGCATTTGAAGGACCGCTTGATTTTTTGCTCTATCTTATCAGAAAGCAAAATATCGACATTCTCGATATTCCTATCGCCGCAGTTACGCGCCAATACATGGAATATATTGAACTCATGCAAGAGCTCTCCATAGAACTTGCCGCTGAATATTTAGTGATGGCAGCCATTCTTGCTGAAATTAAATCGCGCATGTTACTACCGCATGTAGTAGATCCGGAACATCCCGAAGAAGATCCTCGAGCAGAATTGGCACGCCGATTGCAAGAATATGAGCGTTATAAACAAGCGGCGGAAGCGCTTAATCAATTACCACAACTTGAACGTGATACGTTTGCGGTGCACGTTGATGCGAGTTCCATTTCTGTCACAAAACCACTGCCAACAACATCCCTAAAAGAACTGCTACTCGCTTTTTCGGATGTATTAAAACGTGTTGAATTCCAAGCTAACCATTCTATTCAAATGGAAAACCTCTCTGTGCGCGAAAAAATGTCACATATTCTGGCTAAAACACAAGGACAACAACATTTTCTTTTTAGTGAATTATTCGATCTTCACGAAGGACGCTTAGGAGTAGTGGTTACATTTTTAGCACTACTAGAATTACTGAAAGAAAGCTTGATTGAGTTTATTCAAACCACCCCGTTTGCCCCGATTTATTTGAAATCGAAATAGAAATTTCTAGAGTAACTATTCACAGGCATTCCCTCGGTTGTGTCGCAAAAAGCGCTCCTAGGGTAGATAAATCATATCGAAAATGAGGCCAATCAGATTGTTGAATTATAGATCGTGAGCCGATTATGCTCACTAATCGGCTCATTACACCGCTACCTTTACTTGATCGCGATCAAATTCTTTTTCACAATAATGACAAATTAAACTGATTTTTTTTCCCTGTTCATGAATATAGTGATAGCTCGAGATCGGTTCTATTTGCGTTACACACAGGTGATTGGGGCAAACAAATACGCCATGTGTGACAGATGGTAAATGTGTTTTTATTTTATCAACTACTTGAAAATTCTGAATCACATTGATTGTTGCAACTGGGGAAAAAATAACAATTTCATTTGCTTCATCTTCAGTGAGCACTCGATTCTCAATTTTAATTAAATCTTTTATCCCCAAACGCTTGCTAGGTAAATTCAAACCAATCGTTACTTGATTATTATTTTTTTGTAACCCTAATAAATAAATAATGCGTAACGCTTGTCCTGCTACAATATGATCAATCACTGTACCATTCTTAATTGCTGAGACAGAAAGCATATCATTCATGGCAACTCCTCATTCAAAATAAGAGCTAACAATGCTTGTCTAATCACCACGCCATTGCTCGCTTGTTGAAAATAATAAGCGTAGGGTGTGTGATCAACATCGAGTGCAACCTCATTCACTCGTGGTAATGGGTGCAAAACCTTTAAATTTTTCTTGGCCTTTTCTAACATGTTTGCTGTTAAAATAAATTTACTTTGAATCAATTGATATTCCGTTTCTGTAAAACGTTCTTGTTGAATACGCGTAATATATAAAATGTCGACTTTTGGTATGACTTCTTCAATTTGTTGATGAAATGAAAAGCGCACCCCACGTTTTTTTAATTTGTCACAAATAGAATCAGGCAGTATCAACAACTCTGGTGACACAAGATACAAGCGTACATCAAACATTAAACATGCTTCAATAAATGAATGAATGGCACGACCATATTTCAAATCACCCACTAAAGCAATCGATAATCCATTGATACTTGATTGACATTCTTGAATACTAAATAATTCAATAAGCGCTTGAGTCGGATGTTGATTCGCACCATCTCCAGCATTAATCACTGGACAATCAGCTACTTCTGCTGTTAATCGTGCAGAACCATCACGCGGATGACGAATGACAATTAAATCAGCATAACCTGCAATCACACGCATCGTGTCAGATAACGTTTCTCCTTTTCTTACTGATAAACTACTATCATCAGGAAAACCAATCACTTTACCACCCATACGGAAGATTGCCGCTTCAAAAGATAAACGCGTACGTGTGGATGGTTCAAAAAAACAATTCGCAATTAATTTATCTTGAATGGAGCAAGTGACACATCGTTCTTTTATTTTTTTGGCTGTTTGCAATATTAACTGCACTTCTTCGGTATTTAAATCCGTAAATGAAATAATATCTTTAGTATAAAGTGTATTCATAGACATGGATCATTGTCCCCATTCACAATTTCACGCCACGTTTGTACCGGGAGCACAGCATCTTTTAAATCCACTAAACATTTCAACATGATTTGAATGGTTTGTGGATTTGTCATAAGCGCAATATGATGATCAATTGCCATTCGTCGAATCTTATAACCATGCGTTTGCTCGTTTTTAACAGGATGACTAGGAACATTAACAATCAAATCTACTTTGCGTTGAGAAATAATTGTTTGCACATTCGGCTCACCTTTTTCACTCATTTTATAAACAAAATAAGTTGCTACACCATTTTTAAATAAAAAAGAATGTGTCCCTTCTGTGCTGTAAATACGCCAACCTAGCGCTTCAAGATTGACTAACCACGGTAAAATTTTAGTTTTGTATGGATCAGCAATCGACACCAACATGCTTTTATTAACAATCGCTTGCTCTGATGAGAGCCAAGCACGCCAAAAAGCATCGTGAAGGTTTTCACCTAAACACGCTACTTCTCCTGTTGAAGCCATTTCAATGTGCGCAACTGGATCCGCACCTTTTAACCGTTGATAAGAAAATTGTGGTGCTTTCACACCAACGTAATCTAATTCTAACGTTTTATAATGTGCCGTATTATTTTTTCCTAACATTGCTTTGGTAGCAATTTCAATAAAATTATGATTAGTCACTTTTGAAACAAAAGGAAAAGAACGGGAAGCACGCAAATTACATTCTATCACTTGTAAATCATTATTTTTGGCAATGTATTGAATATTAAACGGCCCAGTAATATTTAATGCTTTAACAATTTTCTGGGTAATTTTTTTGGTACGCCGAATAGTTTCTAAATATAAATTTTGTGGCGGCAAAACAAGTGTGGCATCTCCAGAATGAATTCCTGCATTTTCAATATGCTCATTAATCGCCTCAATCACCACACGACCATGATCAGCTACTCCATCAATTTCTAATTCTTTAGCATCTAAAATAAATTTAGAAATAACGACGGGGTGTTCTGGAGAAACACGAGAAGCCTGTATTAAATAATCTTCAAGGGAAGCTTCATGATAGGCTACATTCATCGCTGTACCAGATAAAATATACGATGGCCGCACGAGTACCGGATAACCCCATTCTTTAGCAAATTGTTTCGCACTATCAATACTAATCACATGTAACCATGGCGGCTGATTGATTCCTAATTCATTTAACAAGGCAGAAAAACGTTCACGGTTTTCTGCGCGATCCACATCTTGCGCTGCCGTTCCTAATATCGTATAACCTGCTTTGGCAAGTGGCATCGCTAAATTATTAGCAATTTGACCGCCCACACAAACAATAATGCCTTCTGGTTTTTCAATATCCGCAATATCTTGCACTCGCTCGAATGTAAGCTGCTCGAAATATAAGCGATCTGATTCATCGTAATCTGTTGAAACAGTTTCTGGATTAGAGTTTATCAAAACAGCACGTTTACCCATCGCACGCAAGGTGCGTACCGTATTGACTGCACACCAATCAAACTCAACTGATGAACCAATGGAATAAGGGCCTGAGCCTAACACTAATATAGGGTGATCTTTAGCAGCAACAATATCATGTTGCGTGCCATGATAGGTAAGATACAAATAATTGGTTTCTGCAGAGAATTCTCCTGCTAAGGTATCAATTTGCTTAACAACAGGTACGATGCCTGCTGCGATTCGTCGTGTGCGAATAGCAGATTCCGTTTGATTGGAAATCAATGCTAAAGAGCGATCAGAAAATCCGAATTGTTTGGCGGTTCGTAACATCTCATCCGTTATTTGCATCTCTTGTAATAATAATTCGAATTGAGCAATATCAGCCATATATCCTAAAAACCACGAATTAATTTGACTTAATTTTTGTGCTTCCTCAACACTACCCCCTCGTAAGAAAAATTGATAAAGCACAAACAAACGGCGATCCGTAGGATATTCAATTTCATTTTTCAAATCATTCAACTGATAAGGATAATCACTTAAACAAGAGGCGCCAATATTGAGCATGCCCACTGCTTTTTGTAAGGCTTCAGGAAAAGAGCGCCCAATGCTCATCACTTCCCCTACACTTTTCATCTCTGTACCAATCACTCGGCTCGCACGTTTTAATTTTTGTATATCCCAACGTGGAATTTTAACAACCACATAATCCAAAGCGGGTTCGAAGAAAGCACAGGTTTTTTTCGTGACATGATTGGTTATATCCTGTAACAGGAACCCCAAAGCTAATTTAGTAGCTACGAAAGCTAAAGGATAACCCGTTGCTTTAGAAGCAAGCGCGCTTGAACGTGATAAACGAGCATTCACTTCAATGACACGGTAATCACCATCTTTAGGATTCACTGCAAATTGAATATTGCATTCACCAATAATTCCAAAATGTCTTGCTACTTTAATTGCTATATTACGCAAGTGTTGATGTTGTGAATTCGTTAATGTTTGAGCAGGTGCAATCACAATGCTTTCACCAGTATGAATTCCCATTGGATCCATGTTTTCCATATTGCAAATGGTAAGCGCATTATCTGCTTGATCGCGGACAATTTCATATTCAAATTCTTGCCAGCCAAATAAATATTCTTCAATTAATATTTGCGAGGAAATAGTAAAACATTCTTGCGCACGTTGACGTAATTCTTGAATCGTATCTACTCGGCCTGAACCTAACCCGCCCAAAGAAAATCCTGAGCGCACCATAACAGGAAAACCCATTTCTTGCGCTGCTTTTTCAGCATCATCTACGGTTGTCGCACAAAAGCTTTGTGGTGTTTTAACATCAATAGATTCTAATTCTTGTTTAAAAATATCTCGATCTTCTGTTTGTCGAATTGCAACAATAGAAGTGCCTAACACTTTTACATTGTGTTTTGCTAACACACCTGTTTCATCTAATAATAATCCTAAATTCAATGCGGTTTGTCCACCAAAACCAAGCAAAATAGCATCTGGCTTTTCTTTTTCAAGAATGTGTGTAACAACCTCTACAGTAAGTGGCTGTAAATAGACTTCATCAGCCATACCAGCATCTGTTTGAACAGTTGCAATATTTGGATTTACCAAAATAGTTTTAATTTTTTCTTCTTTGCATGCCTTAATGGCTTGCGATCCTGAATAATCAAATTCCCCTGCTTGGCCAATGCGTAAGCCCCCTGAGCCTAGAATAAGTACTTTTTTAATTTCAGATGGCATGCTTGATTTTCTCGCTATGATAACAAATCAAATCATAAAATTTTTGAAATAACCATTCAGTATCCAGTGGTCCAGGGGAAGCTTCCGGATGAAATTGCACGGCGAAAAAAGGTAACGTACGATGTTTGATTCCCTCCACACTGTGATCATTTAAGTTACGAAATGAAACTTGCCAATCCGCTGGTATCGTTTTTTCATCTACAGCATAACTGTGATTTTGTGAGGTGAGATAACAGTGCTTGCTAGTAAGCTCTACGCAAGGTTGATTCTGAGAGCGATGACCAAAAGGTAGTTTATAAGTAGTTGCGCCAGCTGCTAAAGCCATCAATTGCGTACCTAAACAAATACCAAAAATTGGTTTTTGTTTAGTAAAAGCTTTCTTTAAAATGCGAATGGTTTCTGTGCAATGTTTGGGATCACCCGGGCCATTTGAAATAAACACCCCATCATATGCTTCATTGGTGTAATCGTAGTGATAGGGAACACGTTTAATTCTAAATGGAAAATGCAATAAACAACGCAAAATATTTTCTTTCATCCCGCAATCTACTAGAATAATTAATTTTTCATGATCCCCATAATATTGCGGCTCTTTAATAGAAACTTCTTTGACCCAATGAATACTGTCAAATGCTTCAAATGTATATGGCCCAGGTTCTTGAGAAATAACGCCTGGCGCTACACCATGGACACGCAAACAAGTGGTCACTGCTCGTGTATCTACTTTCGTAATAAATGGAATATGTTCTGACATCAGCCACTCTAAAAATGATTGTGTACTGGTATGGTTTGCGTAATGACAAGCTAATTCAGACATCACCACCCCCTTCACATGAATGCGCGAAGATTCCCACATCTTAAGTGGCGGAACACCATAATTTCCAATAAGAGGATAGGTAAATATAAGAATTTGGCCAGCATAAGAAGGGTCAGTAAGCGATTCTACATAGCCTACCATGCCCGTATTAAAAACAGCTTCGCCATAACAGGGTTTCGTTTGAAAAGAAGGAACTAATCCAGAAAAGGTTTCTCCGGTGGCAAGGGTTAATTGTGCTGTAACAAGTTTCATGCACTTTTCGACCGTGATTTGTATATAATTGTTTTTATTATTATTTCTTCATTTTTTGTTACAAAATTGTGCAAGAAAAAATTCAAGCCGCAAGCAAGTGTGTTCGCTATTTTGATTTCGTTTAGAATTGAAATAGCAAACCGCGACTGTTTATAACAAAAGGAATCAAGTAATATTACCTGAAAGAACATTTAAATGAAAGTGTTTTAGCCACCTTCATCAGGGCTCCCTCATGCTAAGTGCCATCGAACGGGAAAAGCAAATCAAAGCAGGTTCTAGAAAAAAGAAAATAGCTCTTATTGAAAGCATGAATCCAGACTGGTTAGATTTGTATGAAACATTGCTATAATTTAGCAGCTTTTCTGGATTGCTTCACCCCACAAAAAACGTGGGGTTCGCAATGACAAACCAAGCTTGATCATAAAATATTAATTTCGCGCCAGCGACAAATTATCAAGCAATATGGTAACTAAGAATTTAAATCACACCCATTTTACACATTCTAAATCGGTTTGGGTAAAATCCTTTCCCTTAAATAGCAAAGGTTCGCCTGAACTTTTAGCTAGAGCGTAAGAAAAACAATCACCAAAATTTAATCCAGCCGCATGATTATTTTTGCCATATTGACGCCACGCATGCCTTGCGATTTCTGCTTGATCACTATCAAAAGGCACAATATCTATTTTGGCTCGATGTAAAAACAAA
Source organism: Gammaproteobacteria bacterium RIFCSPHIGHO2_12_FULL_37_34 (assembly GCA_001801495.1). GTDB lineage: Bacteria > Pseudomonadota > Gammaproteobacteria > DSM-16500 > DSM-16500 > Aquicella. The sequence continues at coordinate 7,194 of MGXW01000096.1, read as the reverse complement.
TCAAGTTCCCGACCACCTGCTTCCCCTTTTCTTGCTTCGATCACAATCATTAATTCTAAAGCAGTACTTGCAGAAAGCAGTCGCCTTACATCCTTCGTAATCAGCTCCACAAAAATCGCAGCCTCTTGTTCACCTAATAAAATAGCTAAAACAGCTGAAGTATCAATCACCATACTCAATCCTATTTCGGTAATCCATGAGAATCATAACCTAGTATTTCATCTGGAGAACGTTTGTCGTCATCAGGAAGTGCGGCACAACGCTCGCTAATTTTTAATAAATCTTCTTTTAATTCGCTAGGAAAACGCTTTCCTTGTTCGCGTAATAATTTCTCTTGTAAAGCCTCAATAACAACTTCGGTGATTGTATCCCCTGTTTGTTTAGCTAAAATTCTAGCTAATCTGTCTGCCTCTGGATGTTTTATATTTATCATGGCTTTACCTCATCTATTCTTTATTCTTTATTATTATATACTTTCTTTATAAAGATAGCAAAACTAACAAATAATGATTAGCTTACACACAATTGAGCGAGCACCTCAACCAAGGCTTGCCCTTCTAACGCTTGTACACGTTCTTTTAAACGCTCTGGTGTATCCTCTTTTAAAACAATACATCTTTTTTGTAAAAGAATAGGACCGGCATCAATATCGTCGGTAACATAATGCACCGTGCAACCTGTTTCTTGACTGCGAGCAGCAAGCACAGCACGATGCACATCCAAATCCATTTTTCCAGCAAAAAGAGGAAGCAAAGAAGGGTGAACATTAATGATTTTGTGATGCCATTTTTCAACAAAATCATGGGATAAAATGCGCATATAACCAATCAGAACGATAAAATCTACATGATGCTGTTGCAAACAAATAGTCACTTGCTGATCATAAGCATCGCGAGTCAATCCCGCTGGATCGATAAATTGTGCTGGTAACTGAAGTGTTTTAGCACGCTCTAAAATCACTGCATTTGGTTTGTTACTAATGACAATGCCAATCGTTGCTGGTAATTTTCTTTGTTCAATCGCAGAATAAACTGCATGCATCACCGTACCACGGGTAGAACCTAAAATGCCTAAACATGTCATGTTGCTCGCAACCTACGCATCTCATCTACACGCCGCCAAATGAGCTTATCTGTCCCAATATCTTCCCGGTGAAATAAAGGTCCCGTAATAGCACGGATTTCTCTTTCAGCAATTTCTTCTGCGGCAGATATAGAATCTGCTACACCGACATAAGCTGCTGTACGTGAACCAGTTGCCATGATTTTACCATCTATTGCATTAACGGAGGCTAAATATAATCTCGTTTTATTTTTAACTGCAGCAATATCAATTGCTACATTTTTTATTGGTGTATCAGGATACCCATTAGGTACAGCATATTTACAAACTGTCGCTTGATGTAAAAATCGAACTTGGGTAGATGATAAATCTTCTGTCACCATCGCCTGACAAATTGCAACAAAATCTGATTCTAAAATAGTAAGCACATTCAATGCTTCAGGGTCACCAAAACGTGCATTAAATTCGATGACATAAATTCCATCACATGTTGCAATAAAACTGCCATATAAAATACCAATATATTTATCACTTAATTCGGTTGATAACGCATGAATAACCGCTTGATTGATCTGTTTTGCTTGTTGCACATCTTCTTCAGACAAAAAAGGTAAGCTGTGATCCACATCAGAATAACTACCCATTCCACCAGTGTTTGGCCCTTTATCATCAATAAATGCGCGCTTATGATCTTGAACAATCGGCATGGGCACCACTTGTTTACCATCACAGAAACACATGAGCGAAAATTCTTGGCCAATTAGTTTTTCTTCAATCACAATTGTTTGCCCTAAAGTAAAAATGTCGTGGCAATAAGCAAGAGCTTCTTGAAAAAAATGCAAATGATCGCCAGCTACTTTCACACCTTTCCCATCCATTAAACCATTAGCTTTTACTACATAATGATTCTCACCTAATTCTTTTAGAAATTTCTCTACTCCATTCATATCAGAAAATTGTCGATAACGCGGCAAACCAGGAATATGATATTGTTGCATTAAATGACGAGCAAAACTTTTGCTTGTTTCAATCTGAGCAAGTCGTTTCTTCGGACCAATCGTTGGAATGAGTGCTTGCCATAATTGATCGGCCAACCCTTTTGAAAGTGGTGCTTCAGGACCAATCACAGCAAGACCCACCTCCCATTCTTTAGCGAGATTCACAATAGCATCTACATCAGTAAGAGGACCAACATGATAATGGGTTGTCATCTGTTTAATACCAGGATTAATTGCACTACCATAACAGCACAAATTAGGTTGTTGTGGCGAGCGCTTTAATGCACTTGCTATCGCATGCTCACGTGCAGCGGATCCAATGATTAAAATGTTCATTTACTTCTCTCTGATTCTCTTTTTTGTTCCAATTCCTGTATTTTATCTTCGGTGATATCACCACACACGTATACTCCATCCATACATGCCATACAAGGGCGTTTAATTTGATGTTCGCCACGACGTGTAATGGCTTCCACTAAATCTTCCTGCGTTTGGTATAATAAACGATCGACGTTTAAATAATGACGAATTTCTTCTTCATTGCAATGAGCAGCAATTAATTCTTTACGAGATGGAATATCAATACCATAAAAACAGGGATTTTTAATGGGTGGGCAAGTGGAAACAAAATAAATTTCTTTTGCCCCAAATTCACGCACCATTTTTACAATTTCACGTGAAGTGGTTCCTCGTACAATACTATCATCAACAATTAAAACGTTTTTATTTTCGATTTCCGTTTTTTGCGGTGTTAATTTATAACGAACGCTTCTTGATCGCATTGTTTGATTAGGCATAATAAACGTGCGTCCAATAAATGGATTTTTATATAATCCTTCAGAATAACGAACTCCCAACTCGTGCGCAAATGACAAAGCAGCTGTATTTGCCGTAAAAGGTGCAGGTATTACAACATCAGGAAGGATATCAGGATAGCTTAATTTCCATTGACGCGCTAAATTTTGCCCCATGCGTAATCGCGAACGATAGACACTCACACCATTTATCGTAGAATCGGGACGAGCAAAATAAACATATTCGAACGCACAAGGTGCGAACGATTGTTGTTCCATGATACGCCGAAAAAATGTTCCAAGTGGACTAACATACACCACTTCACCCGGCTGAATATCGCCTTTTGGTTCAAAGCCTAATGCATAAAACATAGTTGTTTCTGATGCAAAAATATAATCGCTTGCTCCATCATTGCGTTTACGCTCCCCAAAAACAAGCGGCCGAATGCCATGTGGATCACGAAACGCAATGAGCCCTTTGCCAATCACGACACTCACAACTGAATAAGACCCTTCCACTTGATCATAAATTTTTTTTATCGCAATACACAGTTGCTCAAAAAACGAGGCTTCCTCCAAATGAGTATGAACAGTAGCCAATTGATCAGCAAAAATATGCAATAAAACTTCCGAATCCAACGCTGTATTTAAATGATGATGTTGACGAAGACGAATTTCATTTGCTAATTGTTCATAATTTACTAAATTACCATTATGTGCAACTGCCACTCCCACAGGGCTTCCTACCCAAAGCGGTTGAATATCCGTTTCACTATATCCCCCAGCTGTTGGATAACGCGTGTGAGCAATTCCCACATTACCTTTCAATGCCAATACATCGTGTGGTGCAAAAATTTCTTTTACTAATCCAAGTCCATGTTTAGTATAAAAACGTTCGTCACTGGTTAACATGCCAGCTGCATCTTGTCCGCGATGTTGTAAGTGAATTAAGCTCTCAAAAAGCTCTGCTGCAACAGGCGTGTGACTATAAATGCCAACGATACCGCACATTATTTTACATTCCTCAATAATTTATTTTTCACCAAAATGAGTAGCATATTTATCTAATAAGATTCTTATGTATAGTTAAATGACATATCCCGCCACATTCTGCTTAATGCGCTGTGTAATAGATTGCGCCTGCTTGGGAAAAACAAAGCAATGACCAGTAATCATTTCATATAATTGAATATAGCGTGAGGCTAATGTCACAATTAAATCAGGTGGGGCATCAGGTAATAGGGTATCGTTGTATGGATCGCAATGTTCAGCAAACCACAAACGTAAAAATTCTTTATCAATGTTTTCAGGCTCTTTTCCCTGGGCAAATCGTTCTGCATAACTCGCTGCTAGCCAATAGCGGCTAGAATCTGGTGTGTGCATTTCATCTACCACAACAATTTTCCCTTCGTTATCGCGACCAAATTCATATTTGGTATCTACTAAAATTAACCCATGTTGTGCAGCAATCTGCATACCATATTGAAAAAGCTTAAGCGCAGCTTGGCTTGTTTCTTCCCAATCTGCTTTCGTCATCCAACCTTGTGCAATAAGATCAGCAGGGCTTACGGGTCTATCATGATTTTTATCTTTGGTTGTAGGTGTTAACACAGGTTGCGCTAAGCATTGGTTTTTACGTAATCCTTCCGGAAAATGAATACCACAATATTCTCGTATTCCTTTTTGATATTGCGTCCATAAAGCGGTATTCGTTGTGCCGGTGATATAACCACGCACCACAAATTCAATAGGAAACACTTGGCATTTTTTAGCAATAACGACATTTGGATCAGGGATGGTCAATACATGATTAGGAATGATATCGGCTGTTTGTTCAAACCACCAAGCACTCGTTAAGTTTAATACCTGCCCTTTGAAAGGAACAACAGCAAGCATACGATCAAATGCGCTTAATCGATCGGTTGTAATCAACATCAGTTGATCACCTAAATCATAGGTATCACGTACTTTACCTCGATATTTTTTACCAAAGGAAAATTCGGTTTCAGTTAGGCAATAAGGTAAAGCATTGCGAATAAAAGTAAGATAATCGTTAGTTGTATTGATAGCAGTCATGGGCATATGGGTTGGCAATAATATGTGTGTTTAAGATATCACGTATCACATCAGTTATGTTAGCGTCTTTACAACTAAAATGCCACAACATACCATGAGAAATGGAACGTAATTCATTAGCTTGAAAATGATTTTGCAAACTTTGTAATTTTTGTTGCCCCACCCAATCCTCTTTGGCACGCACTAAAAATGATGAAGTAGATTTTAATGTGCTAGGATTAATTTCCACTTCTTTTCTATTATTGTATAAAACACCACTGTTTTTAATTTTTGCTAGTTGATCTTGCGCATCACAAGAAATTTCCCAATGGATTTGGCGCTTGACTGTAACTGGTATACCTAATTGTTGCAATGTATGTTGTACAGTCAAAGCATGATTATCTGTAATGATTAATTGCACCACACATTCATAGACATCGGATAGTTTACGATAAGCAGTGATATTTGTTTGGCGTGGATAATAATAAAGTGGAATTGTTTTTTCGATACGGTTTTCAGCGATATAATCACGCATCGATTGAAAAATAGGATCGCCATTTAACGTGCGCTCAGGATGCGGCATAATCGCGATCACATTACCTGCTTTATTAGATATCGCCGCAATATTATGTAATGAACCATTAGGGTTTACTGGAAAATGGTCAATAATATTTCCTTCAGCATCGCAATATTGAAAAACAGATTGTCCTTGTACTTCGATTTCCTGCCATAAAGCTTCTGATATCACAAAACGCCCTTCGGCGTGTGCCACAGGAACATGCAGAATGCTCTTAGGATTCAAATGCCGAGTGAAGGCATTTCGTTGATAATCATGCGACAAGCGCATGTGTATCCAAGCATTGTAATAACCTGTACCAAGCACTTTACCATTAACCATGCGTTTATTTTCAGTGAGTGCCATTGCTAATTTATTATTTTCCAACCCCGGAACAAGTCCAGTCTCTACTAAAATTTGAGCACCATTACAAATACCTAATATGGGTTTTCCTCGTTCACTTTGTATTTTAATGGCTTGCATGATAGGATCAAGTGCTGCAATGATACCCGCGCGTGAACGATCTTCATAAGAAAATCCGCCCACAATAATAAAGCCATCCATCTCATTTAATTGTTCATGCGGTTCATTCCATAAAAAAGAAATAGGTTCCATACCAGCACGTTTCACAGCAAGTATGGTTTCACGTTCGCAATTGGAGCCTGGAAACTGAATGATAGCAATACGCACTAGACTAACCTCACTTGTTGTGATCCGCTGACCACTTGACCTATTTCATACAACGGAAATTTTGGAAAATGGTTACTCAAGGCTGCGTGCATAGCCGAAACATATTCAGCCGCTATGATGATAATGAGCCCTACTCCCATATTAAATACACGATATGCTTCTTGATCTGATAGATGGCCCAATGTACACAATACCTGAAAAATAGGTAACAGAGGACAAGCTTGTTTACGAATGTCAACTGCACAATGAATCGGTAAAATTCTAGGAATATTTTCTAATAACCCGCCGCCTGTAATATGTGCCATGCCTTTAATTGGTATTTTTTTTGATAATAAATGTAAAACGGGCTGCGTATAGTTAAGATGTGGTATTAATAATTCTTCTCCTATTGATTGTCTCAATTCGGGTAAGTGTGAATCCACGTTATAACCACCCACATCAAAAAATAATTTGCGTGCTAAAGAATAACCATTGGTATGCAACCCACTAGAAGGAAAAGCAACGATAGTATCACCAACTGTAATTTTATCCCCTAAAATCGCTTCTTCTTTTTCAACCACACCTGTAATCACTCCAACTAAATCATGTTCACCAGGCAGATATGTACCTGGCATTTCTGCTGTTTCACCACCTACCAAAGAAATATTATTTTCACGACAAGCAGTAACCATGCCTTGAACAATAGTCTCAATCACCGCGGGGTTTAGCTTATCATTAGCAATGTAATCGAGTAATGTCAAAGGCTTTGCACCAAGCACAACGATATCATTGGTCGTCGCACTTACTAAATCAATACCAATCGTATCAAATTTTTGCATCCTACTAGCCACCATCATTTTAGTGCCAACACCATCAATGCTTTGTACTAAAACGGGATGACGATACCCTTTTATAAGCGGCTTCAAATCAAACATAGCGCCAAAACTACCAATTCCCGTCAACACTTCTCGAGAAAACGTGCTTTCAACCGATTGTTTAATGCGCTTTACCGCTTCATTTCCAGCTGCGATATCAACACCTGCTGATTTGTAATTCACAA
>MGXW01000095.1 GCA_001801495.1 Gammaproteobacteria bacterium RIFCSPHIGHO2_12_FULL_37_34 | reverse complement strand
ATCTATTTGATCGTACGCCCTCACTTCCCCTCCAAATTTCTCCGCTAACGTCTTCGTCAATGCCGCCGTTAACGTCGTCTTCCCATGATCAACGTGCCCTATCGTCCCAACATTGACATGGGGCTTCGTACGCTCAAATACTTGTTTGCTCATTGCTCATTCCTCTTCTTTGAAAATGTTAACTTGTCATCCTAAGCAGGCTGTTTTTTAGTCTATGAAGAATCTCCAATAAATGTGGGTTCTTCGCAAGCCAAAAAACGGCATGCTTAGGATGACACTTTATTTCTTACTCTTATCAATAATTTGTTCAGCTATATTGGTTGGAACTTCGCTATATTTGGCAAATTCCATCGAATAAGTTGCTCGACCTTGAGACATGGATCTTAAATCAGTTGCATAACCAAACATTTCAGATAGTGGCACTTCAGCATGAATCAACTTACCAGATGGCGAATCATCTACGCCTTGAAGGATACCACGACGACGATTCAAATCGCCCATCACATCACCCATAAATTCTTCTGGTGTGACTGCCTCAACTTTCATAATCGGCTCAAGAATCACTGGTTTCGCGCGTCTAGCTCCTTCCTTAAAAGCCATGGAACCTGCAATTTTAAACGCCATTTCGCTGGAATCCACTTCATGGAAAGAGCCATCATACAGAGTTACCTTCACATCTACCACTGGATAACCAGCAATGACACCGTTTTGAAGCTGTTCTTGAATACCTTTGTCAACAGCTGGTATATATTCTCGTGGAATAACACCACCAACAATGCCGTTCTCAAATTCATACCCCTTACCCGCCTCTTGTGGCTCAATTTTAATCCAAACGTGACCATATTGGCCACGACCACCGGACTGACGTACGTATTTTCCTTCTTGCTCTACTAAAGCACGTATGGTTTCTCGATAAGCCACTTGCGGCTTACCAACATTTGCCTCCACACTAAATTCGCGTTTCATTCGATCAACAATAATCTCAAGATGTAACTCTCCCATTCCTGAGATAATAGTTTGCCCTGATTCTTCATCTGTATGCACACGGAATGAAGGATCTTCTTGAGCAAGCTTACTTAAAGCAATACCCATTTTTTCTTGATCTGCTTTTGTTTTAGGCTCAACTGCCACTGAAATAACAGGATCAGGAAATACCATTTTTTCAAGAATAATCACTTTATCAAGATCGCTTAATGTATCGCCTGTTGATACTTTTTTCAGACCAACTGCTGCAGCAATATCACCGGCATAGACTTCTTTAATTTCAGTACGATCATTAGCATGCATTTGCAATAAGCGACCAATACGCTCTTCTCTATCTTTAATCGGGTTATAAACTGTATCGCCCGAACGTAATACGCCTGAATAAACACGAAAATAAGTAAGCGTTCCTACATAAGGATCCGTAGCAATTTTAAATGCTAAAGCCGAGAACGGTTCGTTATCTGCAGGATGCCTTTCAGCTGGTGAGCCTGCGGCATCATTTAAATGTCCCTTAATAGCAGGAACATCAATAGGAGAAGGCAAATAATCAATGACTGCATCTAATAAAGCTTGCACACCTTTGTTTTTAAAAGCTGAACCACATAACATAGGGACGATTTCATTTCTCAATGTGCGTGCACGCAAACCTTTTTTAATTTCTTCTTCAGATAAATCGCCTTGCTCCAAATATTTATGCATCAGCTCATCATTAGCTTCTGCTGCTGCTTCAATCATTTTCTCTCGCCACACTTTGCACTCTTCTAACATGGCAGGATCAATATCACGCGCTTCAAATGTATTACCTTGGTTAGTATCATCCCAATAAATCGCTTTCATTTTTACAAGATCAGCGACACCTTCAAATTTATCTTCAGCACCAATTGGAATCTGGATAGGGACAGGATGAGAACCTAGTTTAGTTCTGACTTGATCAACCACACGAAGAAAATTCGCGCCAATTCTATCCATCTTGTTGACAAAACCAAGCCGTGGTACGCTATAGCGCGTTGCCTGACGCCAAACTGTTTCGGTTTGTGGCTCAACCCCACCGACTGCGCATAATACGCCGCAAGCACCATCTAATACGCGTAATGAACGTTCTACTTCAATAGTAAAATCGACGTGTCCTGGTGTATCGATAATATTGATACGATATTGCGGATACTGTTTTGCCATCCCATACCAATAACACGTCGTTGCCGCAGAAGTAATGGTGATACCTCGCTCTTGTTCTTGCTCCATCCAATCCATCGTGGCTGTACCTTCGTGTACCTCACCTAATTTGTGAGACACACCTGTATAATAAAGAACGCGCTCTGTTGTCGTGGTTTTACCCGCGTCAATATGCGCCATAATGCCTATATTTCTATACCGCTCAATTGGTGTTGCCCGTGCCACAAATCACCTCTACCAACGATAATGTGCAAACGCTTGGTTTGCTTTTGCCATACGATGCACATCATCACGCATTTTAATTGACGTACCTCGACCCAGATATGCTTCATACATTTCGGCAGCTAATCGCAATGCCATCGTTTTTTCTGAACGACCTTTCGCTGCTTGTACAACCCAACGCATAGCAAGCGCATGCCCGCGATCAAGCGCTACTTCTATAGGCACTTGATAGGTTGCCCCACCTACTCGACGAGATTTAACCTCAACTGTTGGGGCAACATTACTTAATACTTTCATTAACAATTCTAATGCATCATCATGACCCGATACTGATCCTTTACTTTTAATTACAACAGATTTTCTACCACCTCTACTGCTATCGCCATGATCATCGCCTTTATCACCCTTACCTTCTTTTTTCAAACGTTCTGTTAAATTGTTTAATGCCCGATAGACAATTTTTTCAGCAATAGATTTTTTCCCTGCACGCATGATGACATTAATAAATTTTGAAACCTGATCACTTCCATATAAGGGATCTGGTAAGGTTTCTCGTTTAACTGCTGCTTTTCTTCTTGGCATAATTGATCCCACCTCAATAATTAGCTTTTAGGTCTTTTCGCACCATATTTAGAACGTCCACGGCGTCTGCTATCCACACCAGCCGTATCCAAACTACCGCGCACAATATGATAACGTACGCCAGGCAAATCTTTAACACGACCACCACGAATCATGACCACAGAGTGTTCTTGTAAGTTATGCCCTTCACCGCCAATATAAGCTGTCACTTCATAACCATTGGTTAAACGTACACGAGCCACTTTACGTAAAGCCGAATTTGGCTTCTTAGGTGTAGTGGTATAAACACGCATACATACACCACGTTTTTGCGGGCATCCTTCCAACGCTGGCACTTTTGACTTAAACGCTCTTGGCGCTCTTCCACTTTTAACTAGTTGATTAATAGTTGGCATTTCATTTCTCTTTATTAAACTAACCCAAATCTCGCCTCAATCAAAAGCAAGCTATCTAACCTTCTTTAAATGCATGACATAAAAAAATCGCGCATATCCACTCTCTGACAGAAATTGACAGGGGGAGGCGCGATTCTAAAAAAGCATTGCCTAATGTGTCAAGCGCTTATTTTGCTTTTTCTTCAACCTGCTTCAGAATTTTATTCTGACGTTTAACATTTACTGTCCGCTCAAGGTGATAAGGTAACCCTGTTCCGGCTGGAATTAAGCGCCCAATAATAACATTTTCTTTCAATCCTCTTAACTCATCTATTTTGCCACTTACTGCAGCTTCGGTTAATACCCGCGTTGTTTCTTGGAATGATGCGGCAGATATAAAGGATTCAGTAGATAACGAAGCTTTCGTAATACCAAGCAGAACAGGTTCATGACGCACTGGTATTTTGTTTTCTTTTTTCAACCGCTGATTTTCTTCACGCAATAAACTATTTTCAATCTGCTCACCCTTAATAAAGTTTGAATCACCCGGATCAGCAATCATTACTTTACGTAACATTTGCCGAATAATGACTTCGATATGCTTGTCATTAATTTTAACACCCTGCAAACGATAAACATCTTGTATTTCATTCACTAAATAATTAGATAAGTTATTCACGCCTAATAAACGCAATACATCATGTGGATTCAGCGCACCCTCTACCAACACCTCACCTTTTTCTACATGTTCTCCTTCAAACACATTGATATGACGCCATTTTGGAATGAGTTCTTCATGTACTTCACCGGATAATGAGGTAATAAGAAGACGACGTTTGCCTTTGGTTTCTTTACCGAAACTAATGATACCAGAAATTTCTGCCAATATCGCTGAGTCTTTAGGACGACGCGCCTCGAAAAGATCTGCAACACGTGGTAAACCACCTGTGATATCACGTGTTTTCGATGTTTCTTGAGGAATACGCGCAATGACATCGCCTATTTTAACACGCACGCCATCTTCAAAATTAACAATAGCATCGGCTGGTAAAAAATATTGTGCAACGAGATTAGTACCCGCCAAATACAAATCTTCACCCTTATCATCAACTAATTTGATGATTGGCTTAAGCTCTTTTCCACTTGAACCACGTTGTTTTTGATCAATCACAACAATGCTGGTTAACCCGGTTAATTCATCGGTTTGTCTGTGCATCGTGATCCCTTCGATCAAATCAACAAATTTAATCTTACCTGCTACTTCTGTAATAACGGGATGACTATGAGGATCCCAATTTGCTACCACTTGGCCTGCTGCAACTTTGGAACCATCTTTTATACTAAGCTCTGCGCCATAAGGAATTTTATAATGTTCACGTTCACGACCATGATCATCTAAAACTGCTAACGCTCCAGAACGTGAAACAATAATAAATTTTCCGTTTTGACGTTCGATTAATTTAACGTTATGCAGTTTAATGCTACCTGCAAATTTTACTTGAACATTATTCACAGCTGTCATACGCGATGCAGCACCACCAATGTGGAATGTTCTCATGGTTAATTGCGTACCTGGTTCACCAATAGATTGGGCAGCAATCACACCTACTGCTTCACCAATATTGACACGATGGCCACGCGCTAAATCACGCCCATAGCAAGCTGCGCAAATGCCGTAGCGTGATTCACAAGCAATAGCTGAACGAACAAATACTTGGTCAATACTAATATCTTCTAATTGTTTCACCCAAGTTTCATTTAATAAAGTGCCTTGGGGAATGACGATGTTATTTGTTTTTGCATCATATACGTCTTGAACAGTGACTCGACCAAGCACGCGTTCATGAAGTGGCTCAACCACATCACCACCTTCAATAAGCGGTGTGACAATCACACCTTGTGTCGTACCACAATCTTCTTCGGTAATCACAAGATCTTGAGCAACATCTACCAATCGACGTGTCAAATAACCTGAATTCGCTGTTTTAAGTGCCGTATCAGCCAACCCTTTGCGCGCACCATGAGTAGAAATAAAATATTGCAATACGTTTAAACCTTCGCGGAAATTAGCAGTAATAGGCGTTTCGATAATGGTGCCATCTGGTTTAGTCATCAAACCACGCATACCAGCGAGCTGACGAATCTGGGCGGCTGAACCTCGTGCGCCTGAATCAGCCATCATGTAGATGGAGTTAAATGATGCTTGTCTAACCTTGTTACCTTCTTTATCTTTTACCGCCTCAGTTGAAAGATCTTCCATCATGGCTTGAGCAACAAGATCACTCGTTCGCGACCAAATATCAACAACCTTGTTATAGCGCTCACCTTGAGTCACCAAACCTGATGAGAATTGAGCTTGAATTTTACGTACTTCATCTTCTGCTTGTTCAATAATATCTGATTTTTTGCGTGGAACAGCTAAATCATTCACCCCGATAGATAAACCTGAACGCGTTGCATAATAAAAACCGGTATACATCAGATGATCTGCAAAAATAACAGTGGCTTTTAAACCGACTTGACGATAAGAAACATCAATTAAACTCGAGATGGATTTCTTATGCATAGCACAATTAACCAAATCAAATGACAAGCCTTTCGGCAATAATTCAGATAATATGGCACGACCTACTGTTGTCTCAACAAAACGAATTTGTTCTTTGAATGTACCTGTTGCTTCATCTAATAAATATTCTTTAATTCTCGCGCGAATTTTTGCATGCAAGTCAACCGCATTATTTTCGTAAGCTCGATGAACCTCATCAACATTTGCAAAAATCATACCTTCGCCACGTGCGTTCACTCGATATCGCGTAAGATAATAAAGACCAAGCACCACATCTTGCGTGGGAACAATAATCGGTTCGCCGTTAGCTGGAGATAATACATTGTTGGTTGACATCATGAGCGATCTGGCTTCTAGTTGCGATTCTAACGATAACGGTATGTGAACAGCCATCTGGTCACCATCAAAATCGGCATTATAAGCAGTACACACTAAGGGATGAAGCTGTATGGCTTTACCTTCAATCAATATTGGCTCAAAAGCTTGAATACCCAAACGATGCAACGTTGGTGCGCGATTTAACATGACGGGGTGTTCACGTATCACTTCTTCTAGAACATCCCACACTTCTGATTCTTCCCGTTCTACCATTTTCTTGGCTGCTTTAATCGTAGAAGCCACACCTAGCATTTGCAGTCGACTATAAATAAATGGTTTAAATAATTCTAAAGCCATTTTTTTGGGTAACCCACATTGATGTAATCGTAATGTTGGGCCAACAACAATAACTGACCGTCCTGAATAATCAACACGTTTACCTAAAAGATTTTGCCGGAATCGACCTTGTTTACCCTTAATCATATCTGCTAATGATTTCAATGGTCGTTTATTGGAACCGGTGATAGCACGACCACGTCGGCCATTATCTAATAATGCATCAACAGATTCTTGCAACATGCGTTTTTCATTTCGGATGATGATATCAGGCGCATTTAAATCAAGTAATCTCTTTAAACGATTATTACGATTAATAACACGACGATAAAGATCATTCAAATCAGATGTCGCAAAACGACCGCCATCTAACGGCACCAATGGCCGAAGATCAGGAGGCAACACGGGAAGCACAGTCAAAATCATCCATTCTGGTTTGTTACCCGATCCTAAGAAAGCTTCCATTAATTTAAGTCGTTTAGATAATTTTTTATGTCGCGCTTCAGAAGTTGTTTTAATTAATTCTTCACGTATACGCGGCACCTCTGTATCCAAATGAATACCACGCAGTAATTCTTGAATCGCATCTGCACCCATGCGGGCTTCAAATTCATCACCATGTTCTTCAATGGCGTCATAATAAGCTTCTTCTGACAGAAGTTGGCCTTTTTCTAGCTTGGTCATACCAGGATCAACGACCACATACGCTTCAAAATATAATACTCGTTCAAGATCGCGTAATGTCATATCTAACATTAAACCAATGCGTGATGGCAACGAACGCAGAAACCAGATATGCGCAACAGGACTTGCTAATTCAATGTGCCCCATACGTTCACGACGTACACGTGAAAACGTCACTTCAACACCGCATTTTTCACAAATCACACCACGATGTTTCAAGCGTTTATATTTTCCACACAAGCATTCGTAATCTTTTATTGGACCAAAAATCTTCGCGCAGAAAAGACCTTCTCGCTCGGGTTTGAATGTACGATAATTAATTGTTTCTGGTTTTTTGACTTCGCCAAAAGACCACGAACGCACCATATCAGGTGAAGCAAGTCCAATACGAATAAAGTCAAATTCTTGTGGTTGGCTTTGTTGTTTAACCAGTGTCAATAAATCTCTCAAGGTGAAAATCCCCCATTAATCAAATTCAACATTAATTGCCAATGAACGAATTTCTTTTATTAAAACATTAAATGCTTCAGGCATAGTGGATTCCATGTAATGCTCACTATCTACAATATTTTTATACATTTTCGTGCGACCTGTTACATCGTCTGACTTCACCGTCAACATTTCTTGTAAAGTATAAGCTGCACCATAAGCTTCAAGTGCCCACACTTCCATTTCACCAAAGCGCTGGCCACCAAATTGCGCCTTACCACCCAATGGTTGTTGCGTCACCAAACTATATGAACCGGTTGAACGAGCATGCATTTTATCGTCAACTAAATGATTTAATTTCATCATGTACATGTAACCAACGGTAACAGGACGATCAAACAATACCCCTGTGCGCCCATCATGCAAAATAGCTTGGCCAGTCTCTGGAAGATTAGCCAACTTTAGCATGGATTTAATTTCTTCTTCAGTTGCACCATCAAATACAGGTGTAGCAAATGGTACGCCATCACGCAGGTTGGTCGCCAACGTTATTAATTCTTCATCATCTAAACTAGAAAGACTTTCTTTATGCTTACTAATACCATAAATTGAATTTAAAAATTGTCGGATAGCGCGACTAGATTGCCGTGCATCGATCATTTGTCCTACTTTGCGACCCAATTCTTTTGATGCCCATCCTAAATGGGTTTCGAGCACTTGTCCCACATTCATACGAGAAGGTACACCTAACGGATTTAAAACAATATCAACCGGTGTCCCATCTTCCATATAAGGCATATCTTCAACGGGAACAATCATAGAAATCACGCCCTTGTTACCATGACGACCAGCCATTTTATCACCTGGTTGCACGCGGCGTTTCACAGCAAGATATACTTTTACTATTTTTAATACGCCTGGCGCCAAATCATCACTCTGTGTAATCTTTTGATGTTTCGCTTCATATGCTTTCTCAAAATCAAGGCGTATTTTCTTTAATTGCTTAGCAGCACCTTCTAGTTGCTTACTGGCAGATGTGTCTTTTAAGTGAAGATCAAACCATTTCTCGCGAGGCACTTCCAAAAGATAAGCTTTCGTTATTTTTGAACCTTTTTTTAATTTATTCGGACCACTTTCAGCAACACGGTTAATTAATAATTTCTCCATGCGACTGAAAACATCATTTTCCTTGATACGCATTTCATCACTTAAATCTTGCCTCACTTTAGCTAATTCATTTTTTTCTATTTCCAATACACGCGCATCTTTTTTTACGCCTTCTCGTGTAAATACTTGCACATCCACTACCGTTCCTTCCATGCCTGTTGGTACACGTAGGGATGTATCTTTCACATCAGAAGCTTTCTCTCCAAAAATAGCGCGTAATAATTTTTCTTCCGGGGTCAGTTGAGTTTCACCTTTTGGCGTCACTTTACCCACCATGATATCGCCTGAGGTCACTTCTGCACCAATATAAACAATGCCACACTCATCTAATTTTGAAAGCGCACTTTCACTTACATTTGGAATATCAGCAGAAATTTCTTCAGGACCAAGCTTGGTGTCACGAGCAACACAAGTTAACTCTTCGATATGAATACTTGTGAAACGATCTTCTTGAACCACACGTTCTGAAATTAAAATGGAATCTTCAAAATTGTAGCCATTCCAAGGCATAAAGGCTACCAGTAAATTTTGCCCTAATGCTAATTCGCCCATATCTGTTGATTGTCCATCAGCCAATACATCTTGCTTTTCAATGACATCCCCTTTCTGAATTAAAGGCCGTTGATTGATACAAGTATCTTGATTGGTTCTCGTATATTTTGTTAAGCCATAAATATCGACGCCCGTGCTACCTGGCTCTGCTTCTTTATCATTTACCCGCACCACAATACGCGATGCATCCACATAATCAATGGTTCCCCCACGCTTAGCAACAACGGTAACCCCTGAATCTTTCGCAACTAAATGTTCAATGCCTGTTCCCACTAAAGGCTTTTCTGTTTTCAATGTGGGCACAGCTTGACGTTGCATGTTAGAGCCCATTAATGCACGATTTGCATCATCATGTTCCAAGAAAGGAATTAAAGCAGCAGCAACGGATACAATTTGTTTAGGTGAAACATCCATAAATTGGACGAGCTCCGCTGTTGAAAAAGTAAATTCATTGCGATGACGAACAGGCACCAATTTATCAATCAATTTTTTCTTTTCATCTAATGTTGCATTAGCTTGAGCAATCACATAATCACCTTCTTCAATAGCAGAAAGATAAACGACTTCATCTGTTACTTTACCATTGACTACTTTGCGATAAGGTGTTTCTAAAAATCCATATTCATTCGTTCTAGCATACATAGCGAGCGAATTAATTAACCCGATATTTGGACCTTCTGGCGTTTCAATCGGACAAACACGGCCATAATGTGTTGGATGAACATCGCGCACTTCAAATCCTGCGCGTTCACGTGATAATCCACCAGGCCCTAATGCTGAAACACGACGCTTATGGGTGATTTCTGATAGTGGATTATTTTGATCCATAAACTGTGACAATTGGCTAGAACCAAAAAATTCTTTAATCGCCGCAGAAATAGGTTTGGCATTGATAATATCTTGCGGCATAACATTTTCAATATCAGGTAAACTCAAACGTTCTTTAACAGCGCGCTCGACACGCACCAACCCAATACGAAATTGGTTTTCAGTCATCTCCCCCACGCTACGAACACGACGATTACCCAGGTGATCAATATCATCTACCACATCTTCGCCATTTCGAATTTTAATTAATGTTTTTAATACTTCGAGAATATCAGCTTTTGATAATACGCCAGAACCCGTAATTTGCTGCCTACCCACACGGCGATTTAACTTCATGCGTCCTACATCAGAAAGATCATAGCGCTCTGCAGTAAAAAATAGGTTTTTGAATAAACTTTCTGCCGCTTCTTTGGTGGGTGGTTCCCCTGGTCGCATCATACGATAAATTTCTACCAATGCCTCCTGTGCATTCGTTGTAGAATCAACTCGTATCGTATCTGAAATATAAGGACCACGATCAATATCATTAATAAAAAGTGCTTCAAATCGTTTCACACTAGAATGCGTAAATGTTTTTAACATGTCCGCTGAAATAATATCATTTGCATGACCCAATACTTCACCTGTTTCCGGATGAATAACCGTTTTTGCTAATACTTTTCCAAAAATATAATCAGCAGGAACTTCTAACGTTTTGATGTTGGCTTTTTCCAATTGCGCGATATGGCGGGCGGTAATACGACGACCTTTTTCAACAATCACTTTTCCAGCTTTCTTGACTTCAAATGAAGCTATTTCACCACGCAAACGCTCAGAAACGAGATGAAGAATAAATTTACCATTTTGAATATCAAAAATATTATTCTCAAAAAATGTTGCTAAAATTTCATCAACAGATAGGCCTAGTGCGCGCAATAAAATAGTAACAGGTAATTTACGACGTCGATCAATACGCGCATGGATACAGTCTTTAGGATCAAATTCAAAATCTAACCACGATCCGCGGTAAGGAATAACACGCGCTGAAAATAATAATTTTCCAGAAGAATGTGTTTTACCTTTATCATGTTCATAAAACACACCTGGGGATCGATGTAACTGAGAAACCACTACTCTCTCGGTACCATTAATAACAAAGGTACCATGCTCCGTCATTAGCGGAACCTCCCCCATATAAACTTCTTGTTCTTTTACATCTTTAATGGTGTGCGCAGTTTCTGCGGTTCGATCATAGTGCACCAGACGCAATTTTACTCGAAGTGGCGCCGCATAAGTCATCCCGCGCATTTTACATTCTTTTACATCAAAAATAGGTTCGCCTAAACGATAACTCACATATTCAAGCGCCGCATATCCTGATAAGCTGGTAATAGGAAATACTGAAGAAAAAACACCGTTTAACCCATTTGAACCTAATTTATCAGGCATACCTTTTGGTTCTAAAAATTTGTGATACGATTCCTGCTGGATAGCAAGCAAAGAAGGTACCTCAATAGCACTTAGGAGTTTTCCGAAATTCTTACGAATACGCTTTTTCTCAGTATACGAGTAGACTGCACCCATGTATGACACCTCTACGACTGTATGAGCAGTGTGAATAAAAACTCGGCCGCCCTTCGACAAGCTGAAGACACGACCGAGTTTTCTTCATGTTTATATCGCTTCGCACGAAGTGAATTCGCGCTCGCGACAAAAGGGGAGAGCTGCCACTTCTCCCCTTTTGATCAGTTCGAAAGCAAGCTTTCGAGTTTAAATTATCAAATGACCGAACTCGAGCACCTTTGACTATTTAACCTCTACAGTTGCCCCTGCATCTTCCAATTTCTTCTTAATTTCTTGTGCTTGAGCTTTATCAACACCTTCTTTAACTGGCTTTGGTGCGCCTTCAACTAAATCTTTTGCTTCTTTCAATCCAAGGCTAGTAATCTCACGCACAACTTTAATAACATTAATTTTATTTTCCCCTGCCTTGGCAAGAATAACATTGAACTCGGTTTTTTCTTCTACTGCTACAGCACTACCTGCACCACTTGCTGGCGCTGCAATTGCAACTGAAGCGGCAGAAACACCAAACTTCTCTTCCATTGATTTAATCAATTCAACAACATCCATAACACTCATTTTTGAAATTGCATCTAATATCTCTTCTTTGCTTACGGCCATTTTCAGACACTCCGACTAAAATAATTAAAACGTCGAGTAACGCCTAGCGCCACCCTTCAACGTTAAGCTGCAGCCTGTTTCACATCACGAACTGCTGCGAGCGTTCTCACCAATTTGGCATGAGGTTCGGCCAAGGTACGCACTAATTTTGTAATTGGTGCATTTAAAACAGACATGAATTGCGCAATTGCTTCTAAGCGTGTTGGCAAACTTGCTAGTTTATTTAAATCCTTAGGCGATAGCAATTGATTATCAATCACTAATGCTTTTATTTTAAAATGCTCATTTTCCTTAACAAAATCTTTAAATAAACGTGCTGCCGCTCCAGGATCTTCTTTCGAAAAAGCTAAAAGTAAAGGCCCCACTAATGCCGGTTGAATACAAGTAAATTGCGTCCCTTCAAGCGCTCGTCGTGCTAGCGTATTACGCACAACATGCATATATACACCAGCGGTGCGCGCTGATTTTCGCAATAGAGTTAACTGAGATACTGTCAATCCACTATATTCAGCAGCAATAAGAGAAACAGCTTGCTTTGCAATTTCAGCCACTTCATTCACAACGGCTTTTTTGTCTTCTAGTTTAAGCACCACCTTACTTTACCTCCACCCACATTCACCACCATCTGCGTAGACTGAGACTGCTTGGCTTAGCAATAGTTATACTCACTTATGCTTGTTTAAAACAAGAGTGAGCAATTTTTGCTAGTGAGCTCAATTAAGCGAACTAAGCGCCTACGGTCTTTGACGGGCATTAGCAATAAACAAAGCCGCGTCCTTCCTTTATCTACCAACTTCATCTGGTTTTACAATCCAAAACCAGATGAATCTAACAACAAGCCTGGGCCCATTGTAGTTGATAGAGTAATCTTTTTAAAATAAATACCTTTAGCAGTACTCGGTTTTGCTTTTTTAAGAGCACTTAAAATGGTCTCAAAGTTTTCGATAAGATCGGCTGTACTGAAATCTACTTTCCCAATCACGCATTGTACGATACCTGCTTTATCAGTACGATAACGAACCTGGCCTATTTTAGCGTTTTTAACAGCATTAGCAATATCCATTGTAACAGTACCATCTTTTGGATTAGGCATGAGACCTCTTGGCCCCAAAATTTGGCCTAATTGACCAACTACACGCATAGCATCAGGCGTTGCTAATACAATATCAAATTCAATTTTGCCGCTTTTCACTCGCTCAGCCAAATCATCTAACCCAACCATATCCGCCCCAGCTTTAGTTGCTACATCAGCATGTGCTGGCGTAGTAAAAACCGCAACTCTAATCTGACGACCTGTACCTTTAGGCAATACAACAGCACCCCGCACCACTTGATCAGATTTACGAGGATCAATACCTAAGTTAACTGCCAATTCAACACTTTCGTTGAATTTAAGTTTGGGTAATTTTTTCAATACTTCCAACGCCTCAGGCAAAACATATAATTTACCAGGCACAATTTGTTCGCGAATCGCGCGTGTGCGCTTTGTTAGCCTCGCCATTACACACCCTCCACATCAACGCCCATACTACGGGCACTACCCGCTATACTGCGCACCGCTGCATCAAGATCAGCCGCCGTTAAATCAGGCATTTTGATTTTCGCAATAGCTTCAAGTTGCTTACGATTAAGCTTACCTACTTTATTTGTATTGGGTGTGCTACTGCCTTTTTCAATTTTTGCAGCTTCTCTAATTAAATAGGAAGCGGGCGGTGTTTTAAGAGTAAAGGTAAAGCTTCTATCTTCATACACCGTAATCACAACTGGTATAGGCTTACCTTGTTTATCTGGTGTCTGAGTTTGCGCATTAAATGCTTTACAAAACTCCATAATATTCACACCTTGCTGACCTAATGCCGGACCAACAGGAGGACTGGGATTAGCCACACCACCTTTGATTTGCAGTTTAAT
The DNA here is from genome assembly GCA_001801495.1 of Gammaproteobacteria bacterium RIFCSPHIGHO2_12_FULL_37_34. Taxonomy (GTDB): domain Bacteria; phylum Pseudomonadota; class Gammaproteobacteria; order DSM-16500; family DSM-16500; genus Aquicella. Next base: position 1,306 of record MGXW01000095.1, on the reverse strand, counting down.
CAACGCTTTTATTTTCTTTTTCGCTCTTGGTGGTGCCATACTTCACCTCTACCTTGGGTACAAACGCTTGTTTTAAGCTCCCCAATTATGATTTTCAAAACAATTGCTTAACCTTTTTCTACTTGATCAAATTGCAACTCTACTGGTGTAGAACGACCAAAAATCATTACTGCTACGCGTAATCGACTTTTTTCATAATTAACTTCTTCAACTACACCATTGAAATCTGCGAATGGTCCATCGGTAACACGAACCACTTCTCCCACTTCAAACAATACTTTGGGTTTAGGTTTTTCACTACTATCCTGCATACGCTGTAAGATGGTATCAGCCTCTTTCAAGCTAATTGGCGCTGGTTTATCACTAGTCCCGCCAATAAAGCCTAATACTTTTGGTATGGATCGTACTAAATGCCACGTTTTCTCATCCATTACCATTTCAACTAACACATAACCCGGAAAAAACTTACGTTCACTTTTACGTTTTTGCCCCGCACGCAATTCTACAACTTCTTCTGTTGGCACCATAATCTCGCCAAATTTGTCTTCTACACCCTCTACACGAATGCGTTCTTGCAAAGCTTGCATCACATATTTTTCAAATCCAGAATAGGCGTGTACAACATACCAGCGCTTTTTAGGCATTGTCTGATCTGTTGACATATAAATTCCTCAGTAAATTAAAATAGAAATGTGGTCGATATAGTCAATTAGATTACCCGCGTTGACCAGTCAACCAACCAATTACCCAAACCAAAATACCGTCTATTCCCCATAACATTAGAGCTAAAACAACAACCATCACAGCTACTACTAAAGTAGTTTGCATCGTTTCTTCACGCGTCGGCCATATCACCTTGCGCAGCTCCATGCGCGAATCTTGGAAAAATTCCAAAACCCATTGACCTTTCTGAGTTTTAGAGGCGATAAAACCAGAAACAGCTAACACAATTAGCCATACCAACGTACGCAGTAAGATGGGAACCTGGCTATAATAATGATTTGCAATCAATCCGGCAAGTAATAAAGCTAAGGCAAACAACCACTTCACTTTATCATAGCGGGCTTCTCCTTGATTCTCTACTTTAGCAACCATCATACTTCACCTTTGAATAATCCAGGCCAGGAGGGTCTCGAACCCCCAACCTGCGGTTTTGGAGACCGCCGCTCTGCCAATTGAGCTACTGGCCTATAAAAAACACGTTATTCAACTACTTTAGCGACGACACCTGCACCAACCGTACGACCACCTTCACGAACCGCAAATCGTACCCCCTCTTCCATCGCAACCGGCGCTATCAACTGCA
>MGXW01000094.1 GCA_001801495.1 Gammaproteobacteria bacterium RIFCSPHIGHO2_12_FULL_37_34 | reverse complement strand
TTCTTCTTTTGGTAAGGTCAATCCACCTGGAAGTTTTTCCTCGTAAATTTTAACGGCAGCCTGGATCATATCAAAATAAATTCTATTAAGCATTTTTCCACCCTCTATTATTATCAATCAAAAAGTGTAACTATAACTTATAAAGCTTAAAGGAATATTAATGATAAAAAGTAACAAACTTTATACAGTCAATTACGTGCTATACGCCAAAACTAGCCTATAGAAACCCGACATAAATCAATAAAAAAGCTAGGAAATAATCCTAGAAAAAGTGCAGCAGAACCATTGATGCTAATTGCAACTAATACATCAGATGAAACAAGAATAGGTGTATTAGTTTCTTCGGTAGGTTCTTCAAAATACATGAGCATAATCACACGCAAATAATAGTAAGCTCCAATTAGCGCAAAAATTAATGCGAGCACTGCTAACCATACCATATCCGCTTGTACCAGTGCTTGTAATAACCCTAGTTTAGCAAAAAAACCTACAGCAGGCGGAACACCTGCCATGGAAAACATCATTAATAACATCATAAATGCTAGCCACGGGTTGCGGGCATTCAACCCTCGGTAATCATTTAATTGATCCAACTCCACACCTCCTTTACTCATGATGGCAATAATGGCAAACGCACCAGAGGCAACCAGTGCATAGGTTGCAATATAAAATAATGCGGCAGCATACCCTTGTGGTACGATAGGACCGGCTAAAATACCAAGCAGTGTATAGCCCACATGCGCAATAGATGAATACGCTAACATCCGCTTAAAATTAGATTGAACAATCGCTAACACATTACCAAAACACATGGAAAAAATAGAAATAATAATCAGGATGTGTTCCCAATTGAGGTGCAAACTAAACATGGCTTGGACTAAAATACGCATGGTAATAACAAAAGCTGCGATTTTGGGTGCGCTCGCAATAAATAATGTAACAGATGTTGGTGCACCTTGATACACATCTGGTACCCACATATGAAAAGGAACCGCACCAAATTTAAAAATTAACCCACCTAATACAAACACTAAAGCGGCCATTGTAACAACAGTTTGTTGTTGGCTCAGCGCTTCCCCAAGTACATCGATACGTATGCTACCTGTGATGCCATATAAAAGTGACATACCATATAACAGCATGCCAGAAGCCAACCCTCCCAACACAAAGTATTTCATAGCCGCTTCAATTGCTACATACGATTCTTTATGCATAGCAATCATCGTATACAATGCGAGTGATAACAATTCCAAACCCAAATAAATAGTTAAAAAACTATAGGCGGAAGCCATAATAGACATACCAAGCACAGCTAATAAACCGAGTAAATAATATTCACTGCGCGCAATTTTTCGTGATTGAATATAGTCACGCGCATAAATAAACGATAAAAAACTAAATAAATAAATAAATAACTTAGATAAAACAGCCAATTCATCGAGTATATAATGGCCACTAAAGATCGTGATGGGATCAACATATATTTTGAATTGTGAAAGTGCCAGAACAAATGCAATAATCAAGGTTAATTGTGTAAGATAATAAGTAATAACACGATAACGTTCGCTGATGAAAACATCTACTAATAAAATGAAACAAACTGCAAAGAGCATAACTATCTCTGGTAATGCAGCCAAGAGTTCTGATAATGATAAATTCATGTACGCCCCTTCACCCTACCACATTCATCGCTAATTCTGTTGGAATGCTCTGTAATAATAAATGCCCAATTGTTACACGCAATACGTTGATAATAGGTTCTGGATACAAACCAACGAAAAATACGCCAATTGTCAATAAAATATAATTTGTTTTTTCTGTAAAGGTAATATCTTTAAATTGAGCAACATATTCATTAGCGAGAGGACCAAAGAAAACACGTTTATACATCCAAAGTGTGTAAGCAGCACTTAAAATTAAAGTGAGTGCTGCACATCCTGCCACCCAAAGATGGGTTTGAAAAGCACTCATAATAATCATAAACTCACCAACAAAACCAGCTGTGCCTGGCAACCCAACATTAGACAATGCAAATAACATAAAAAACGCTGCAAAAACAGGCATGGTATGTGCTACGCCACCATAATCTTTAATCAAACGACTATGATTGTAAAATCGCTCCGCTAATAATCCAACACCTAAGAACATTGCGCCAGAACCAAATGCATGCGAAACCATTTGTATCACTGCGCCTTCTAAACTCATATAAGCATCTTGCAAATTATGGGCACGATAAATGATTTCATACACCATAAAACAACCCAACGTTGCAAATCCCATGTGAGCGATCGAAGAATAAGCAATCAATTTTTTCATATCCGATTGTACAATCGCAATCAAACCAATATAGACGATCGCAATTAATGAAAGCACAATCATGAGTCCCGCCAATTTTTCAGATGCCAAAGGAGCAATCGGCATACTAAATCGTAAGAAACCATATACACCCAACTTCAACATTAATGCTGCTAATACGACTGAACCACCAGCAGGTGCTTCCGTATGCGCATCCGGTAACCAGGTATGAATAGGCCACATCGGCACTTTCACCGCAAATGCAATTAAAAAAGCAAGAAATATCCAAATTTGCGTGGTTAAACGAAGTGGTAAATGATAAAAACTTTGAATCATAAAAGAATTCGCTTGATTATAAAGATAAATCAAAGCAACCAACATTAAAATGGATCCGAAAAATGTAAACAAGAAAAATTTAATGGAAGCATATGAACGATTAGCGCTTCCCCAGATACCAATTGATAGATACATGGGAATCAACATGCCTTCCCAAAACACATAAAATAACACGGCATCCATCGCACAAAACACTCCAACAATCATGCCTTGCAAAACGAGAAACGTAGCCATGTATTGTGCTACACGTAACTTAATGCTATGACAACCTGCAATCACAACTAATAAGCCAGTAAAATTAGTAAGCACAACCATCACCAAAGAAATACCATCTATTCCAAGTGCATAATGTATTTGAAAAGCACGTATCCAAAGATGATCTTCTAAAAATTGCATGTCATATAAGCTGGGATCGAAATACCACCACAGTGGTATGCAAAGCAACATATTAATCAGTGCGGTAACAACTGCAATCGTGCGCGCGAAAGAAGCATGTTGATCACCCCCCGTACACAAGCAGAACACCGCACCTAACACTGGCACCCAAATGAGTATAGATAAAATGGGAAATTGTTCTAGCATCTCAAAAACCTCCCACATACCATACTAGAAAGATAAGAATACCTAATACCATAGCAAGCGCATAATGATAAACATAACCACTTTGCATCAAACGCGATATGCGAGCAAACCATACTACAAACCGACCTGCTCCATTCACACTACCATCAATTAATTGCACATCGCTCACTTCATAGCAAAGATGGCCGGCCTCTTGCGTACCCTGAACAAATACCACTTGATTAAAATCATCAAAACCATATTTACGTACTAAAATGGCATACAATAAAGAAAATTTCTTTTTAAACCACTCGCTTAAGCTGGGAAGAAAGGCAGTGAATAACCATGCACTCACAATGCCAGCCATTGCTAACCAAAATGTTACTGTTTCACCCGCTTCCAACGCCATCTTATTTGCGCCAAGATATTCAGTTGATAATTGATCAATCACATGATGATCAGGCAAAACAAAAATACTATTGCCTAATAGCGTGGGCTGCAAAAACAACATGCGATCAATTAATAATTGACCTGCCACCACACTAGGAATAGCTAAACCAATTAAAGGCAATAAAACAACCCATGGTGATTCTTTTACATGGCCTTTTAAAGCAGGATCCATACGCTCTTCTGTATGAAATGTCATAAATAGTGCACGAAAAATATAAAGCGGTGTAACAAACGCGCCTGCTAATACACAATAATAAGCATAACCTGCACCTGGTACGATGCTTAATTGAACCGCTTCAATAATAATATCTTTAGAATAAAATCCAGAAAAAGGTGGAATAGCAGAAAGCGCGAGCGCACCAATGGCAAAAGTGAGATAGGTAATTGGCATATACGATACCAATCCACCCATTTTTCGCATATCTTGTTCATGATGCAAAGCAATGATGACAGATCCCGCTGCTAAGAATAATAGTGCTTTAAAAAAAGCGTGAGTAATCAAATGGAAAATAGCAGCATCATAAGCTGATGCACCTAATGCAACCGCCATATAACCAAGTTGAGAAATAGTCGAATAAGCAATCACGCGTTTTATATCATATTGCACAACGGCTACTAATCCCATAAAAAATGCAGTGGAGCCACCAATCACTAAAATAAAACTTAACATGGCAGGTGAAAATTCAAATAAAGGTGACATGCGCGCCACCATATAAATGCCTGCTGTCACCATGGTTGCAGCATGGATCAACGCTGAAATAGGTGTAGGACCTTCCATGGATTCAGGTAACCATACATGCAATGGCACTTGCGCTGATTTAGCCATGGCCCCAAAAAAAAGTAAAAAGCAAATGACTGTAATAACAGAAACATTCCATCCGGGTAGAATAGATAAGCGAAGTTGAATAACATCGGGCACGTGCTGAAACACATCGTGATAATGCAGTGTTCCAAAATACATAAGAACAGCAGCAATTGCTAGAATAAATCCAACATCTCCTACTCGATTAACAATAAATGCTTTTAGGCTACCAAATAAAGCGGTCTCCCGTTTAAACCAAAAGCCGATTAATAAATAAGAAACCAATCCCACACCTTCCCACCCGAAAAATAGTAATAAAAAATTATTCGCTAATACTAAAATCAACATGAAAAAGGTAAATAATGAAACATAGCAGAAAAATCGTTGATAGCCCGGATCATCCGCCATATAACCTATCGTGTAGATATGAACCATTAACGATACAAAAAGTACAATGGTTGTCATGGTGGCACTGAGTGGATCCAGTAAAAAAGCAATATCAAAGCGTAATAATCCAGCTGTTGCCCATGTATACAAGATACCTTCTACAGCAGGGTGTTTATCCATTGCAAAAATTTTAAAAAGATAACAGGATAAAAAAAATGAGATGGCTACTAAAGTGATGAGCAAGCGATGCGTGAATGTTCTGCCTAATGTTTGGCCGAATAAACCGCCAGCCAGTGTTCCGCCTAATGGCAATAAAACCATAATTAATGCTAGTAAGATTAAACTATCCACATTCATTACCCTTGCAACTTATCCAACTGTTCAATGTCAATGGTTTGTCGTGTACGATAGAGCACCACTAAAATAGCTAATCCAATTGCAGCTTCACTTGCTGCAACGGTTAATATAAAAAACACAAATACTTGACCAATCACATTATTTAAAAAATAAGAAAAAGCAATAAAATTGGTATTAACCGCTAGTAAAATCAACTCGAGCGACATCAATAGTACGATAATATTTTTGCGATTTAAAATAATGCCTGCTATTCCTAACCCAAATAAAATAGCTGCAACTATCAAAAATTCAGTTAAAGATGGCATGCTATATTATTCCCTTTTAAGCGACTGACGCTGGTCTTTTTTTTCTACGGCCATCTTCAGTAAACGAACACGATCGTTTGGATCAACATTAATTTGATCCGCTGGGCGCTGCACGTTGCGCCGCACAGGTCCACGATGCGTTAACGTAATAGCAGCAATAATGGCAACTAATAATATGACACCACTTATTTCAAATGGATAAGCATAATCAGTATATAATACTTGGCCCAGTTGCCAAGTATTACTATAGTTAACAGATTCTTGCGGTGGAGGCGGCATGTATAGGTGACCAAAATAAGCAGGCCCAACTGCGATCACCATCATCATGAGCAGAAGGAACACCACTATTATTCCAAAAGGTAAATAACGTACAAACCCTCCTTGCTTTGCTTCTTTGTTGATGTTTAACATCATAACAACAAATAAAAACAAGGTCATGACCGCACCGACATAGACTAATACTAAAATGAGCGATAAAAATTCTGCGCGTAATAACATCCACGTGCCTGCCATAGCAAAAAATGTAATCACCAATGACAAAACGCTACGTACGGGATTGCGTACGGTAATAACTGCGATACCAGATGCTACTGCAATGATAGCAAAAATATAAAAAATAATATGGATGGGAAGCATCATCGATACTCCCGATCTTGATGACGATCTTTAGCAATGTGCGTCTCGTATTGATCACCAATTGCTAATAATTTTTCTTTGGTTAAAATATTCTCGCCGCGATGTTCCACATGATAATCCCCCATGTTGGTGAGCACAATGGCATCCACCGGACAAGCTTCTTCACAAAACCCGCAATAAACACATTTAAACATATCAATTTCATATAAGGTGGTACGACGTGACTGATCATCGCGTGGTTCTGCTTCAATTGTAATAGCTAAAGCAGGGCAAACGGCTTCGCACAGTTTACAAGCAATGCAGCGTTCCTCGCCATTTGGATAACGACGTAAAGCATGAATGCCGCGAAAACGCGGGGAAGTAGGTGTTTTCTCTTCGGGATATTGAATAGTAAATTTCTTTTTCCAAAAATACTTGCCCGTTACTTTCATACCATTTAAAAAATCCCAGAATGAAAAACTTGTTATGTATTGTGTGAGGCGTTGCATTATTGTTTTACTCATACAAACCATGGCCCTATTTTAAATTGCACAGCAAGCGCAACAACAACAATCCACAGCAATGTCACTGGAATAAAAACCTTCCATCCTAACCGCATAATTTGATCATAACGAAACCGCGGAAAAGTAGCTCGAAACCAAAGGAAACAGTATAAGAAAAAACTTATCTTAAACAACAACCAAATGGGCCCGGGTACCCAAGCAAACCATGCCTCTAAATAAGGAATATTTTGAAAAGGAGATAACCAGCCTCCTAAAAATAACAACGAAATAAGAGCAGAAATGAGCACCATATTGGCATATTCAGCAAAGAAAAAAAGTGCAAAAGTCACACCTGAATATTCCACATGAAAACCGCCAACTAATTCTGATTCGCCTTCCGCTACATCAAATGGTAAACGATTGGTTTCTGCAACACCAGAAACCCAATAGACAATAAATAATGGTAATAATGGCAACCAATACCAATGCCAAAATCCACCTTGTTGCGCAATCACGATGGTTTGGAAGTGAAGCGAACCCGCAGCCATCATAACACCAATCAAAGCAAACCCCATTGCAATTTCATAAGAAATAGTTTGTGCCGCTGCACGTAATGAACCAAACAAGGAATATTTTGAATTAGACGCCCAACCAGCAATCATGATGCCATACACTCCAATAGATGAAATGGCAAGTACATATAAAATGCCTGCATTGACATTAGCAATCACTGCGTTTTGATCAAAGGGAATCACTGCCCAAGCAATTAATGCCGTTCCAAAACTAATGGCTGGCGCCAGTAAAAAAAGAAAACGATTAGATGCAGTTGGAATAATAATTTCTTTAGTGATTAATTTGATGGTATCAGCAATGGGTTGCAACCACCCTCTTGGGCCAATCCGATTAGGACCAATACGCACATGCATGTAACCGATCACTTTGCGTTCGAGGTAAGTGAGCAAAAGCACCATGATAAATAAAACAATCACCATTGCAATTGCTTTTGCAAAAATAATGGCAATGAGGTAGATATTTTCTAACATACCATTCATATTTTCATCATCTCAATTGCTCCCATTAAATCCCCTAGTTCGGCAGTAGGTGCAATGCCACCTGCAATCCAAACAGCATCGCTCGCAATACGATCATCAATTTTCACTGGTAACACAACTTCAGCATGGCCTTGCTTTATTCGCGCTTTGTCTCCATCACGCAACTGTAATTGATTGGCTGTTTTAGTATTTAAACGTGCGGAGGCGATATCACCTTCCATCTTATCTTGTATGTTTTGCAATGGCTCTGCGTGACGCACTAAACTATCAGTTGCATAAATTGGAATTTCACCAATACGGGATAGCACAATAGGAGGTCTCTCCTGTTGTTTAGAATGAGGATTGGAAGAATCTGGATGAGCCACTGAAAAATGAGCCTGCTCCACTTTCTCCTTCACTTCTTGCTTCACATTATCCGAATGCTCGTAATCAAACCCTGGCACATTCAAAAAATTACCTAATACACGTAATATTTTCCATGCAGGGCGCGACGCACGAAATGCCTCTGCAACGCCAGTAAAACTTTGCCACTCGCCAGTCACATTCACATACGTACCGGATGTTTCAGTAAATGCAGCGATGGGCAAAATCACCTGGGCACACGTTTGCAAAATAGGATGTCGGTAAAGTGATAAAGCTAACACAAATTTAGCTTGCGTAAATGCTGCTACTGCATGTTTGGCATGAGCGCAATCTAATTCTGGTTCAACATTTAATAAAATATAAGCTTGGCGAGGTTTGGTTAATTGTTCATAAGCACTTAACCCTTGATGATGAATAGCAGTTCCTCCCGCTTGCCGATGTGGAATGGCTCCAGCTAACCAGCCTCCTGCTGTATTAGCACCATCTGTCATGTAACCGATGCTTGCTCCTGTTGAGCGAGCAAGTGTTTGTGCGAAATTGCGTATGTGTGAGGCGTGTGGATGATGCAAAGAAAGTGCACCGAGTAAAATACAAGATTTTTTATTTGTTAAAATAGAAGAAATATTAATTTCTGTTAATGCTTCAAGCAATACGTGCGGCGCAACAATTTTTTTCAATGCCACTTTAAAATTAAATGCGTAATCAACTGGATTAATCACCACAATAGTTGCGCCTTGTAAGGCAGCTTGGCGCACACGCAATGCAACAAGCGGTTGTTCTTTTTGCAGATGAGATCCAATCAATACAATCACATCACACGTTGCCAATTCCGCAAGCGACATATTTAATCCAGGAAAAAGTGGCATCGTTACTTGATCTTGCACATCCGTTTCGCGTAAACGATGATCAATATGCGGACTATCCAAACCACGCATTATTTTTTGCAATAAATAAAATTCTTCAAGCGTGGCGTTAGGCGATGCTAATGCTCCTAATTTATCAGCGCCATATTCTGCAATGGTTTCTCGTAACCCTTGTGCTGCTAATTCAAACGCTTGTTGCCAATCAACAGGCTGCCAATTGCCATCTATTTTAGCAATAGGCTCTTCTAGTCGGTCGGGGTGATAAAGTCCTGTATAGCTAAAACGATCACGATCGGATAACCACGTTTGGTTAATCGCTTGATTTTCTTTCGCAATCACTCGCATCACTTTGCCGTAACGAGTATGCACGTAAATGTTTGAACCTAAACAATCATGCGGACTAATACTAGGCGCTTGATCTAATTCCCACGGGCGCGCAGTAAAACGATAGGGTTTGGAGGTGAGTGCACCAACCGGACAAAGATCAATAATGTTACCCGACACCTCCGATTGAATAGCATGTTTAACAAACGTGCCAATTTCAGTGTGCTCACCGCGATAGGTGCCGCCCATTTCTCGCATGCCTGCAACTTCTTCGCCAAAACGCACACAGCGCGTGCAATAAATACAACGCGTCATATCGGTTGCAATTAAAGGACCCAAATCTTGGTCGTAAACAGCACGTTTGCATTCATTGTAATGGGAGTGAGAAGAACCATATCCCATTGCTAAATCTTGCAACTCGCATTCCCCTCCTTGATCGCAAATCGGGCAATCGAGTGGATGATTAATTAATAAAAATTGCATGATAGCTCGTTGCGCTTCAATGGTTTTTGCTGATTGAGTAAACACTTTCATTCCAGATGCAACCGGCGTTGCACAGGCAGGCAATGTCTTCGGTGATTTTTCTACTTCCACTAAACACATACGACAATTTGCAGCAATAGATAAATGTTTGTGATAACAAAAACGTGGAATATAGATCTGCGCTGCATCTGCCACTTCAATAATGGTTTGATTTGGCTTTGCTGTTAATTTGCAACCATTGATTTCAATTTCAATTTCAGCCATTATTCACACCCCACACCTGGCAAGCACTTTCCATGCTCCACATGATACAAAAATTCATCGTAAAAATGGTTTAAACAACCGCCAACCGGCCAAGCGGCTGCTTCGCCAAAAGCACAAATGGTACGGCCCTCAATATTTTTAGCAGCAATACGCAACGATTCTAAATCAGCAGTTGTTGCAAGACCTCGTTCAATATCGTGCACCAAACGATATAACCAACCGGTACCTTCGCGACACGGCGTACATTGCCCACAAGATTCATCCATATAAAATTTTGAAATGCGTTCCAACACGCGCACCATACAGGTTGTCTCATCCATCACAATCACTGCACCTGAACCCAAGCCCGATCCTGCTTTTTGAATGGAATCAAAATCCATATCGAGTGACATCATCACATCAGCAGGTAAAACAGGCATGGAAGAACCACCTGGAATAACTGCTTTTAATTTACGATTGTTACGCATACCACCTGCCAATGCCAACAAATCTTTAAATGGCGTGCCAAGTGGCACTTCAAAATTACCAGGTTTATTCACATGGCCTGTCACTGAAAAAATTTTACAGCCGCCATTATTCGGTTTACCTAATTTTAAAAACCAATCTGCACCTTTTTCCATAATGATGGGAATAGAAGCATAGGTTTCTGTGTTGTTGATGGTAGTTGGTCTACCATAAATACCTCGAACAGCAGGAAAAGGCGGCTTATAACGCGGGAATCCTTTCTTACCTTCCAACGATTCCATCATGGCGGTTTCTTCACCACAAATATAAGCGCCTGCCCCTAAATGCGAATGTAATTCAAAATCAATGCCTGAATGTAATAAATTCTTACCAATCCACCCTGCTTCACGTGCTTCTTTCAAAGCAGCTTCAAAATATTCGTAAGGTTCAAAATATTCACCACGAATATAATTGTAGCCAACCGTTGCGCCCATCGCATACCCACCGATTGCCATTCCTTCAATGAGTTGATGGGGATTCAATCGCAAAATATCGCGATCTTTGCATGTGCCTGGTTCACCTTCATCAGAATTACATAATACATATTTTTGACCAGGCATATCGCGGCGAATAAAACTCCACTTCAATCCAGTTGGAAACCCAGCACCCCCGCGCCCACGTAATGCAGATGTTTTAACCACCTCAATTATTTTTTCAGGAGGAATTTTTTCCGTCAAAATTTTTTTCCATTGCGCATAACCACCCACACTCAAATAAGTTTTCAACGTCCATGGCTGATCAAGATGCAGCGTGCGAAAACAAATTTCATTTGCCATTGCCTAACTCCTGCAAAACTTGATCTATTTTTTCAGGTGTTAAATGTTCATAATAACGTTTACCAATTTGACAAACAGGCGGCGCCACACACGCACCTAAACATTCCACTTCTTTTAAAGTAAATTGACCATCTGCTGTCGTTTCATTGAGTGTAATGCCCAAGCGTTTTTTTAAATGTTCAAGTATGTTTTCTGAACCATTTAGCATGCAAGAAATATTAGTGCACAGATAAATAACATGCCGACCAACAGGATTTAAATGATACATAGTATAAAATGTAGCAATTTCATATACTGCAATTTTTGGCATGGCTAAATAATCAGCGACCGCATCCATGAGTGGCACTGTTAGTGATCCGCCATTTTCTTCTTGCACCAAACGTAGCGCTTCAAACACACCCGAGCGTTTTTGTTCTGCTGGGTAACGCAAAATCCATTGATCAATGCGTTCACAAACAGCAGCTGACAATTGTATAGTGGTAGGGTTAGTCATTAGCGATCAATCTCACCAAATACGATATCTAAACTGGATAACACCGAAACAACATCTGCAATCATGTGTCCGCGTACAAGCTCATTTAAACCCGCTAAATGCGGAAACCCAGCAGCACGAATTTTTAATCGATATGGTTTATTGGCACCATCTGAAATTAAATACACACCAAATTCGCCTTTAGGATGTTCAATAGCAGCGTATACTTCGCCTTTAGGCACAATATAACCTTCTGTCATATTTTTAAAATGATGAATCAGTGCTTCCATGCTCATCTTCATTTCAACACGTGATGGCATCGCTACTTTATAATCATCAATCATCACAGGGCCTGGATTTTTTCGTAGCCATTCTACGCATTGACGAATGATGCCATTCGATTGTCGCATTTCATGCATTCTTACTAAATAACGATCATAACAATCGCCATTCACACCCACAGGAATATCAAAATCCATACAATCATACACTTCATAAGGCTGCTTCTTACGTAAATCCCACGCCACCCCCGAACCACGCAACATCGGGCCAGTAAAGCCAAGTGCAATCGCCCGTTCAGGCGAAATGACACCAATATTTACTGTGCGTTGTTTCCAAATGCGATTATTCGTTAATAGATTTTCGTATTCATCCATATAGTGCGGAAAGCGTTCAGTAAAATCCCAAATAAAATCAAGCAACGATCCTTGGCGATTATTATTTAATTTAGCCACATCTTTTGCGTTATGCCATTTTGAAGGAGAATATTGCGGCATGTTATCGGGTAAATCACGATACACACCACCCGGTCGATAATAGGTAGCATGCATACGCGCACCAGATACTGCCTCATAACAATCGAGCAAATCTTCTCGTTCACGAAAACAATAAAGAAATACAGCCATGCCACCATTATCTAAACTGTGCGCTGCTAACCATAATAAATGATTGAGAATGCGCGTTATCTCATCAAACATGACACGAATATATTGCGCACGAATGGGAGGAGTAATACCCAATAATTTTTCGATAGCGAGCACATAACTATGTTCGTTACACATCATGGAAACATAATCTAATCTATCCATGTATCCAATGGTGTGGTTAAATGGCTTGCTTTCTGCTAGTTTTTCGGTAGCACGATGTAACAAGCCAACATGTGGATCTGCACGCACAACTGTTTCGCCATCCACTTCTAATATCAAACGCAACACACCATGCGCTGCAGGATGTTGCGGACCAAAATTAAATACGTAATTGTGAATGAGAGGAGTATCGTTCATTGCGGCTTCTCGTATCGACTATCCTGTCGAATCACTTTAGGTTCTAAAATACGAGGTTGAATACTAACTGGCTCATAAATAACACGCTTTAAAGCAGCGTCATAACGTGCTTCAACATTGCCTATTAGTGGAAAATCTTTACGGAAAGGGTGGCCAATAAACCCATAATCCGTGAGTAGACGCCGTAAATCAGGATGCGAGCGGAATAAAATACCGAAGAGATCAAATACTTCTCGTTCAAACCAATTGGCAGCCGCCCATAATGGCATCACCGAATCCACAATGGGCTCAGCATCTTTAGAAAGATTAACGCGTAATCGTAAACGATGATTGCATGTGAGTGAAAGTAAATGATAAACCACTGCAAAACGATGCAAGCAGGTAGATGCATCTGCTGCTCTTTGCGCAATCACACCACGTCCAAAACCAGTTGCGGTTGTTGATTCTGTTTCCCAGTCAGCTAATCCATAATGCAGATAATCCACACCACAAACATCAATTAATAATTTAAAATCAAGATCAGTATCATCACGTAATTGTTGACACAGAGTGAATAAATAGTCAGGTTTGACTTCAATTGTCAATTCATCACACTCTATTTTAGATGTGATTATCCACATCGCATAACGCGAATGAATATGGGTGGATAAAGTATGAACATCCATGCTTGTGTCCTTAACGTTCTATTGTTTTATGACGACGAATTTTATTTTGTAATTGAATGACACCATACATTAACGCCTCCGCTGTTGGCGGACAACCTGGAACATAAATATCAACCGGAACAATACGATCACAACCGCGTACCACAGAATAAGAATAGTGATAATAACCACCACCGTTTGCACACGATCCCATAGAAATCACCCAACGCGGTTCGGGCATTTGATCATAAACCTTACGCAAAGCCGGAGCCATTTTATTACACAAGGTTCCAGCAACAATCATGAGATCAGATTGCCTGGGGCTTGGTCTGAAAAGAACGCCAAATCGATCTAAGTCGTAACGAGAAGCTGCAGAATGCATCATTTCAACTGCGCAACAAGCAAGGCCAAATGACATCGGCCACAAGGAACTAGAACGTGCCCAATTGAATACATTTTCCATGGAAGTTACATAAAAACCGGGCTTTAATAACTCACTTATTCCCATTCCAACGCTCCCTTTTTCCACTCATAGATAAAGCCTATCGTGAGTAAGCCTAAAAAAATACCCATGGTAATCATGCCAAACCAACCAATTTGGCGAAATACTACTGCCCATGGAATAAGAAAGGCTGTTTCTAAATCAAAAATAATGAAAAGGATAGCAACGAGGTAAAAGCGTACATCAAATGGTGCTCGAGCATCGCTAAATGCTTCAAAGCCGCATTCATAAGTTGAAAGCTTTTCAGAATCAGGATGTTTTGGACTAAGTAGATAACCTAAAAGAGGAGCAATGATGCCAATAGCCATACCAATAATAATAAAAATGAGGACGGGTAAATAATTCTCTAACACCTCGTTTTTCTCCTTCTTAAGACTAGTTATGCCGACGGACGGACTCGAACCGTCACAGCTTGCGCCACTACCACCTCAAAGTAGCGTGTCTACCAATTCCACCACGTCGGCTTTTTTTCATTCATCCTTCTATCTAGGCACTGGTATCTGCCCAGGCGTCATCGCATTAGTACTTGTGTTCTGCTGCTGCTGCAAGGGAATAGCCGGCAATGTAATGACCTTGACCTGCTTATAAGCAGTAGTTGACAAATAATTTAAAGCAAGACTAGTAACAAAAAAAATAGCGATTAATCCCATTGTAATTCTGAATAAAAAAGAACCCGACCCGCGACTACCAAAAACCGTTTGTGATGCACCACTACCAAATGCAGCGCCAAGTGTTGCCCCTTTGCCTTGTTGTACCAACACCAAAGCCACCAGAAGAGCAGCTGTAAGTATATGAAAAAACATGACTATTTGGTACATGATGCCTCGCAAATATTCAAAAATTGGTTCGCGTCTAAAGATGCGCCGCCAATCAAGCCGCCATCAATATCTGGCATAGCAAATAGCGCACGAGCATTATCCGCTTTTACACTGCCGCCGTAAAGTATACGAATTGTCTTTGCAATATCAACCTGATTGTTTGCTATAAGTTTTCGGATAAACGCATGAACCGCTTGTGCTTGTTCAGGTGTAGCGGTTAACCCCGTACCAATTGCCCACACTGGTTCATACGCAATAATAGCGTGTTGAAACGCATGAATACCAACTAATCGAATAACAGATTCAAGTTGTTCTTCGATGATTGCTTCTGTTTCGCCTTGCTTGCGCTCATCGTTAGTTTCACCCACACATAAAATTGGAAATAACTGAGCAGAAATAGCTGCTTTGAATTTCGCTGCAACTAAATCAAGATTTTCATGAAAAATAGTACGGCGTTCAGAATGGCCAATAAGTACATATTGACAACCTATGTCTATTAACATGGGGCCAGACACCGCGCCAGTAAAGGCACCTTGTGCACCTGGATAAAGATCTTGTGCACCCAGTTTAATAGCGGTAGATTGTAGCAAATCATGAACAAGCGATAAATGAACAAAAGTAGGTAGCACTAAGATGTCGATAGTTGAATAAGATTGAGCGCCTTGTTGAATACCTGTAATTAATGATTTCACTTGGCTCACCGAGCCATGCATTTTCCAATTGCCTGCAATCAAGCGTTTGCGCACAAAAATAGCCTTAATGATTTTATGGAATTTTATACGATGCAATCAAGCAGGCGCAAATGGTTTTTATTTTTTATTTTCCTCCTGACTTCAGCACCCACACTACAAAGATAAACCCGTTTGCCCTGAGGAGCGCGAAGCGCGTCTCGAAGGGCAAACAGAGAAAATGATAAACCCGTTTGCCCTGAGGAGCGCGAAGCGCGTCTCGAAGGGCAAACAGAGAAAATGATTACTTCTTTTTGCGTTTTGAATAGATTGATAAATTTTTCCAATCTTTT
>MGXW01000093.1 GCA_001801495.1 Gammaproteobacteria bacterium RIFCSPHIGHO2_12_FULL_37_34 | reverse complement strand
TATTGCGCACATATGGCATACAATTTTATTAAATCAGGCCAGCTGTTAACTATCAAAGATTGTGCGATTGAAGAAAAAACCAATGTTTTGCTTAAAGAAATTCGAGATAAAAAATGGGTTGAAGAGGGGTTGCAAGCTCCCAAAAAAACTTTAATGGATAAAGTTGCTTGTTTATTTCATAGAAAAAAAAATGAAAAGGCCAATGAAGGTGAGGGTGCAGAATGTGGATTAGAAGAAAATGATCTTCCTTCTTACGAAGAAATTGTCAATCAATTTCAAATTGAAACATCCAAACTCGAAAAATCGCAAAGCGCTTCAACTGTAGTGAAAAATGTTCATCATCATTATAAAAACAGTAATGATACAGCGCGTGTGGCAAAAGGCACCGCGGATTTTGCATTAAAACATAGCGCGATTACTCAAGAAAACTTGCATCGAATGTTGAAAAATCAAGCTCAGCAAATAGCCACACAACAAGAAAAAATTTCTTTTTTAGAAAAAGAATATGTTGAGCAAAAAACAAAATTGGATGAATTAACACAACAGATAAACACCTTAACAGGATTCATGCAAACGTTTGCGTTGCCATCTGCCGAGAAACCCATCGTTAGTCAAATGGTACCTGCTGAAAAAAAGAATATAAATAAACTGAACGCTACACAAAAATCGTTATCCTCTCCTGCGCTTCCAATCAAGCAAGCATCATTGTTTGTAAAATCAACTTCTCAAAAAAATGATGATTTATCGCAGCATCATGGATTTTTACGGATGAAAACCAACTCATCTAAATTTAAAGTCGGGAGCGTTTAGGTGTTGGTAAATTTCCGCATATTCTTTGGCGATGTCATCCCATGCAAATTTTTTTACTGCTTCCCGATTAGATTTGCCCATGTTATAGCGCAAATTTTCATTCTCTATTAATTGCGAGATTGCATTTACCCAGCCGGTGATATTTTCGCTATCTACTAATTTTGTTTGTAATCCTAATGATTGTAGATAATGCACAATCGGAATGTTGCTCGCGATTAAAGCTTTACCAGCAGCCATTGCCTCTAACTGAACGATACCAAATGGTTCCATCCATTGTTTGGCTTGAGTTGCAAATAAAATTAATTTTGCATGAGCAAATAAACGTTTTTTAATGGGATTTTTAACGTAACCAGTAAATATAACGCTTTGTTTTGGAAGAGATGAAACATTACTACATGTTGTGATGAGGGTGAGCCCATAATCTTTAGCTTGTTGTTGTAATAAGTGTTCGATCGAACCTGTGCCAGCTATGATGAGGGAAGTGCGCATGCCTTGTTTGACCAATTGTGCATAAGCATCGATGAGTATGTTAAAACCTTTTTCAGGTTCAAGGCGGCCGATGGCTAGTAGGTAATCATATTCAGGTAGATTTAAATAATCTTCCCAGGCATCGACATCAATGCCATTATGAATCATTTTACTTTTTGTTGGCGCTGAATAGATTTCTTCAGAGGCTTTAGCCATTAATGGGGAAAGATGAGTAATGAAATGCGCTGTTTCTAGTATTTTTCGACACCGATTGTAAATACGGTATGCTCGCATACGTTTGGAGTTACTTGGCAAAATATCACTGTGACTGGTGACCACATAAGGGATACCAAGTTGTTTGTAAATATGCATAGCGGCAAAGCCTGCTCGATAGGTTCCTTGCGCATGCACGATATTAATTTTTTCTTTTTTACATAATTGAAGTAATGGCGATAAGGCATGTTTAGTAATAAAAAAACGTGGTTTTAATAAAGGACCGGTATAGTGTGGAATATTATTTGGTAACATATGTGGACCCATTAAATGAGCGATCATTTTGTTTTCGGGTGGGGTGTAGATGATGCTATCTAGGGTATAGTGTTTCAGTGCGACTGGTAGAAAATGTAAAAACTCAGCTAAGCCACCTCGTGTGACATCCATATAACGATGACAAAGAAAAAGGATACGCGTCATATATTTTTCTCTTGCATATTTATGCTAAACTATGTGTCGAGTCAGTTAGACAATCGCCTGTTTTACAGGAGGAAAGTCCGGGCTCCACAGGGTAAAGTGCCAGGTAATGCCTGGGAAGCATGAGCTTACGGAAAGTGTCACAGAAAATAAACCGCTTTTTTAAAGCAAGGGTGAAAAGGTGTGGTAAGAGCACACCGCGCAGTTGGTAACAATTGCGGCATGATAAACCCCACTTGGAGCAAGACCAAATAAAAACTCAATAGCGTGATCCGCGCTGAGTTTGGGTAGGTCGCTTGAGCTATTTGGTGACAAATAGCCTAGAGAAATGATTGTCCACGACAGAACCCGGCTTATCGACTGACTCAAGAATACTTCTTCCTAACCTCACGTGAGTATCGTCTAAGCCAAGAGCAAGCTATTGATTTTTTTATTGATAACCACAAAAAACTCATCCCTTTCGGATTTTTTGTTAAAGCGGACATCCTGTCCGCTTTTTATCAACAAAAAAATCAATAGCTTGCTCTTGGCTTAGACGATACTCACGTTAACCCCAGCAAAAATAACAATATTTGTGGAATTTAGTGGCACAAAGTGTATTATTGTGGAGAATTGTGGTATATTATCTCTTACCCACAGGATTCTTGGCTGCTTCAGTAGGGGGAACTCGCCTGTGGGCTTTCTCAAGGGGGCTAAGCGATGTTTCGCGGTATTAATGGGATCAACATCGATGCAAAGGGCAGAATGGTAATGCCGACTCGGTACCGCGAGCGTCTACAGTTGGATAGTAAGAGCATAATTATTTTAACAATTGATACAGAAGAACGCTGTTTATTGCTATATCCATTACCAGAGTGGGAGGAAATTGAAAGGAAGTTGGCTGTTTTACCAAGTTTCAATCCTGCTGCTAGGCGAATTCAACGCTTACTGATTGGACATGCAGCGGATGTAGAAATGGATAATCAAGGACGAGTGTTGCTTCCGCCTTTACTGCGTGAATATGCGGGTTTGAATAAACGTGCAGTTTTAGTGGGGCAAGGAAAGAAATTCGAGTTATGGGATGAGGCTCATTGGGAGAAATGTCGCATTTGTTGGCTAGAAGAAGAATCTAATTCAACTGATTCTGCACTACCAGATGAGGTGAAATCTATTTCGTTATAACTTGATGGAGTATTGATACCAACATGGCAGCTTGCCGTATGGAAGATAGTTTTCACCAACATATTCCTGTACTTTTAAACGAAGCGGTTGAGAGTCTTGTTATTTCTCCGGATGGTATTTATATTGATGCGACATTTGGACGTGGTAGTCATGCAGAGGCTATCTTAAATAAACTGAGTAACAAAGGGAGATTAATAGCTTTCGATAAAGACCAAGCAGCCATTGATTATGCACGACAACATATTCATGATGAACGATTTACTATTTTTCATCGTTCATTTTCACACTTAAAAAAATCCTTGAATGAAAAGCATATTTCTGACAATATTCACGGCATTTTATTTGATTTAGGAGTATCGTCTCCTCAATTAGATTGCCCAGAACGTGGTTTTAGTTTTACTCGTAGTGGAATATTGGATATGCGCATGGATACTAGTTGCGGGTTAACAGCAAGACAATGGCTTGCTGATATTGAAGAAGAAGAATTAGCTACCATTCTTTGGCAATATGGAGAAGAACGATTTTCACGACGTATTGCTCGTGCCATTGTATGTGCTCGTAAGCAATCGCCTATCCAAACAACTTCGGAATTAGCTGACATTATTAAGCGAGCTATCCCTTTATCGAGACAATCAAGAGATAAACATCCGGCGACGCGCAGTTTTCAAGCGATACGAATTTTTATCAATCAAGAATTAATTGAACTACAAGATGCACTTCATCAAGCGCTTGCTGTTTTAAAAATTGGCGGGCGTTTATCTGTTATTAGTTTTCATTCTTTGGAAGATAGAATGGTAAAACAATTTATTAGGCAGCATGAAAAAAATCAGGATTTACCTCGGGGTTTACCTATTAAACAAATGGCATTTCATCAAAGAATGAAAGCGATAGGTAAACCCATTCAACCCAGTTTGCAAGAAATCACCACTAACCCAAGAGCACGTAGCGCGATTTTAAGAATAGCGGAGAAACTATCATGAACGCGGCAGCACGCTTAGTTCATCAACGAACCTTAACTCGTTATCTGGTATGGACTCATTTACTCAATCGAAAGCAAATCATCCTATTTTGTTTGGTGTTTGCAGTTTTATTTTCAGCTTTAGGTATGATCTATGTGACTCATACCACACGCGTATTACACGCCATGTATCAGCACGGTGTCGCTGAACAAACGCAATTACAAATTCAACAAGGACAACTTTTATTAGAACGTAGTACGTGGATGGTGCAGGATAAAATCCAACAAGCGGCTGAGCAACAATTAGGAATGGTTATTCCTGATCATCAATCGGTTGTGATTGTTCGCGAGTGAATTCCATTGTATTTATTCCATGGCGATTTTATCTCGTTTTATCACTCATTATCATTGCTATTGTCGGTTTAACGTGGCGTGTTTTTGATCTTGCTATTCTTAATCGGTACTTTCTAAAGCAACAAGGAGATCAACGGGTATTACGGTTTGTTAAAACCCCAGCTTTTCGAGGTATCATTGTTGATCGCCATGGCGTTCCTTTGGCGGTGAGTACGACGGTTTATTCTGTTTGGATGAATCCGCAGGAATTTATTCCTACAAAAGAAAATTTGCTTAGTTTACAAAATAAATTAAGTGTACCATCGACATTTATTTTATCGTTATATCAGCAGAAGAAAAAGAAACAACGGGAGTTTGTTTATATCAAACGCTCTCTTGCCTCTGATGTTGCTAATCAAATAAAGGTTTTGCGTATTCCTGGAATATATTTACAACAGGATTACCGGCGCTATTATCCAGAAGGAGAAATGGCCGCACAAGTGATAGGATTTACGAATGTAGATGATCAAGGACAGGAAGGCGTAGAACTTGCTTATAATACTTGGTTAAGTGGTGAATCAGGAAAAAAATGGGTGATCAAGGATAGGATAGGGCGCACTATTTCTGAATTACAAACCGTTCGTGAGCAAAAACCCGGCCATCATTTGATATTGAGCATTGATAGACAATTGCAATATCTGGCCTATCGTGAATTATTAAAAGGAGTGATAGAAAATCAGGCTAGTTCAGGTTCTGCCATTATTTTGGATGTTAAAACGGGTGAGATTTTAGCAATGGTGAATCAACCTTCTTTCGATCCTAATCATCGTGCTCAATATAATAAAAATAATTATCGAAATCGCGCAGTGACAGATCTTTTTGAACCTGGTTCAACGATTAAGGCTTTTAGTGTAGCGAGTGCACTCGATAGTGGACATTTTCACCCCGATACGTTAATTGATACCTATCCTGGATGGATGCGTGTAGGGCGTAATGTGGTGATGGATGAACATAATAATGGCCCATTAACGGTGACGCAGATCTTACAAAAATCGAGTAATGTTGGTGTGACTAAAATGATTTTGAGTTTGCCACCAGATCAATTATGGCATGTATTGCATCGGGTTGGTTTTGGTGAAATTACCGGGATAGAATTTCCAGGCGAACAAAGTGGTTTGCTGGTTAAACATCAACCTTGGAGTGCATTTACGTTGGCTACACTTTCTTGGGGTTATGGTATGTCTGTCACGGCTTTGCAATTGGCACGTGCTTATGCAGTGTTAGCAAATGAAGGAGTAAAAACACCTATTTCTTTATTACGTGTGACTGATCCTAAAATGGGCGAGCAAGTGATGGATAAAAATATTGCTAAACAAATACTTCTCTTGCTTGAATCGGTTGTTACGAAAGGTGGTACGGGCGAGCTAGCACATGTGCCAGGATATCGGGTAGCAGGTAAAACCGGCACAGCTAAAATTGTAGGTGAAACAGGATATCAGAAGCATCGTTACACATCATCATTTGTTGGTATTGCGCCAGTGAGTCATCCACGGTTAGTCGTTGCTGTTATCATTCACGATCCGCAAGGCAAACATTATCATGGCGGCCTAGTAGCTGGGCCTATATTTGAAAAAGTGATGGAGGGATCGCTTAGAATGTTGGATATTCCGCCGGATGCTTAGGAATTGGTTTGTAGAAAATCGAACATTCTCGGTATAATGACAACCCATGCAGCTTTCAAGATTACTTGGACATGATTTTCTACTACCAAGCGATATTCACTGCGATATTGCTCGTTTAGTATTAGATAGTCGTCAAATTTTACCGCATGATTTATTTTTAGCAATCAAAGGAACCGAGCGCGATGGTAGAGAATATATTGCTGATGCCATTGCAAAAGGAGCGGTTGCGATTTTAAAAGAATCAGAAAGACAGCATGAGCCGATTACTTGGCAAGAAAGCGTACCAATCATTCCATTTTATCAATTGCCTCAGCAGGTAGGCAAACTCGCTGCGCAATTTTACAATTTTCCTGCAAAACAATTACGTATCATTGGTGTGACAGGGACAAATGGGAAAACCTCCTGTTCCCACTTTTTGGCGCAATCATTACAAGCATTATCTATTCCTTGCGGAATGATTGGGACATTAGGCAGCGGTTTTTATGGTCAATTACAAGAAACCGGGTTGACCACACCTGATGCAATTACGTTACAAGCTTATTTACGTCATTTTGTCAATCAAGGTGCTAAAGCAGTTGCCATGGAAGTATCCTCCCATGGCATTGATCAAGGTAGAATGAATGGTATTCCATTTGAGATCGGCCTTTTTACTAATCTTACTCAAGATCATTTAGATTATCATGGGAATATGGCAACTTATGCAGCAGTAAAACAACGTTTTTTAGCAGGGGCTACTGTAAAACAAGCGATTATTAATGCAGATGATGCATATGGTGAGAATTGGATCCATGAACTTGCGCAACATAAATCTATATTTTCATATAGCATTAGAAAGCCAATATCGAGAGTGCTACCTATCCCTTGTGTGTTTACCCACTCGATTCAATTATTATCACACGGGATCAAGGCTTATATCGATAGTCCTTGGGGGGAAGGGGAGGTATTGTTACCACTCATTGGCCAGTTTAATTTAAGTAATGCGGTAGCTGTTTTTACAGCTTTATGTGTAATAGGAGTATCTTTTCAAGATGCTATTTGGCAATTATCACAATTAAAACCTGTTTCTGGACGGATGCAAGCATTGGGGGGGGGCAACAAGCCATTGGTCATCGTGGATTATGCTCATACTCCGGATGCGTTAGAAAAAGTATTACAAGCATTGCGTGATCACACCAAAGGAAAATTAATTTGCGTATTTGGTTGTGGTGGAGGGAGAGATAAAGCTAAGCGTTCTTTAATGGCTCGTATTGCTGAACAATTAGCAGATCAAATATGGGTGACTAATGATAATCCACGCCATGAGCAACCAGAAGCAATTGCTGAGCAAATCATGCAGGGATTTATTGCGAAAGACCAAGTTCATATGGAATTAGATCGTTCTCAAGCTATTCGAAACAGTATACAATATGCTAAAGCTGGTGATTGCGTATTAATTGCGGGCAAAGGTGCTGAACATTATCAGCAAATAGGGGATGAGAACATTCCATTTGATGATGTGACAAAAGTACAAGAGTGTTTGGAGATGTTGCATGCTGCTGTGGCTAAGTGAGTGGTTGGCGAATTATTTTCGTGTTTTTCATGTTTTTCAATATTTAACTCTACGCGCTATTTTGGGTACATTAACCGCACTTATCTTATCACTCACCTTAGGCCCTATGATTATTCGTAAATTAAGTTTATATCGCATCAAGCAAGTCGTTCGCAATGATGGCCCTCAGTCGCATTTAAGCAAGGCAGGTACACCAACGATGGGTGGTATGCTTATTCTCATTTCTATTTTAGCCAGTACGTTATTGTGGAGTGATTTACGTAATCAATATGTTTGGGTTGTATTATTTGTTACGCTAGGATTTGGTGCCATTGGTTATTGGGACGATTATCGTAAGCTTATTTTAAAACATAGTCGGGGATTATCGGCGAGACGAAAATATTTATTACAATCACTCATTGGGTTAATTGCAGCTTGTTACCTTTATTTTTCTGCGACATTATGGTCTGAAACCCAATTGATTTTTCCTTTTTTTAAAAATCTTTCTTTAAATTTGGGCGTATTTTATATTTTGTTAACCTATTTTGTGATTGTTGGCTCGAGCAATGCAGTAAATCTCACCGATGGTTTAGATGGTTTGGCAATCATGCCTGCTGTGATGATTAGCGCTGCTTTAGGTGTATTTGCTTATGCCACTGGTAACTTCCATCATGCTAGTTATCTTGTTATTCCCTACGTACCTGGCGTGGGGGAATTAGTAGTATTTTGCGGAGCTTTAGCAGGAGCAGGTTTGGGATTTTTGTGGTTTAATACCTATCCTGCTCAAGTTTTTATGGGAGATGTAGGTGCGCTTGCATTAGGAGCGGCATTAGGCACGATTGCAGTCATTGTACGTCAAGAAATTGTATTCTTTTTTATGAGTGGTATCTTTGTCTTAGAAACAATATCCGTTATTTTACAGGTAGCGTCGTTTAAGCTTACTGGCAAACGTATTTTTAAAATGGCACCGATTCATCATCATTTTGAGCTAAAAGGTTGGCCTGAGCCCCGTGTCATTGTGCGGTTTTGGATTATTACGTTTGTTTTGGTTTTATGTGCGCTAGCAACACTTAAATTACGGTAGCTATAGACATGTCTGATTTACATGTGATTGTTGGTCTAGGGGCAACCGGTTTATCATGCGCACACTTTCTTGCACAACAACACATTCCTATTGCAATAACAGATACGCGAATCCATCCTCCGCAACTTGCAGCACTTCAAGAGAGTTGTCCAGAAGTTAGGTTGGCACTTGGTGGTTTAGATGCATCCTTACTAAACCAGGCTGCTTGTATTGTTTTGAGTCCAGGTGTTTCTTTACAAGATCCCATGCTGGTAGCGCAAATCAAACGTGGTGTTCCTATTATTGGTGATATTGAATTATTTTCTCAAGCGGTGTGTGCACCTGTTATTGCTATTACCGGCACGAACGCAAAGAGCACGGTCACGACTTTAGTTGGAAAAATGGCAAAAGCCGCAGGATATCATTCGCAAGTAGGAGGCAATTTAGGATTACCAGCATTAGATTTGTTGTCTCTTGATACGAAAACTAATTTGTATGTACTTGAACTTTCCAGTTTTCAATTGGAAACAACCTATTCGTTGAAGCCTATGGTAGCAACCGTATTAAATATTACGCCTGATCATATGGATCGCTATGCAGATTTCACAGCCTATCAGCAAGCAAAACACCGTGTTTATCAGCATTGTCAGGTTGCGGTGTGCAATTATGATGATGTGTTAACAGAACATAACCATGTTCGTAAATTTTATTTTACCATGCGACCCCCGATGAATAATCAATTTGGTTTGCTTGTTGCAAATGGTATGACATATTTAGCTTATGAAAATCATCGATTGCTTGCTACTGCTGAATTACCTGTCAAAGGAAAACATTATCAAATAAATGCATTAGCAGCATTAGCAATTGGTTATGGATTTGGTTTGCCTTTTGAACCTATGTTAGCTGTCTTACGTGATTTTCCTGGGCTACCGCATCGATGTCAATTTGTTCGTGAGTTAAATGGCGTGGCTTGGTATAACGATTCTAAAGGAACAAATGTGGGCGCAACATTAGCTGCTATTCATGGATTAGGTAGTGACATATCAGGGCGATTGATATTGATTGCTGGTGGTGTAGGTAAAAAAGCTGATTTTAGTCCGCTTATAAATGTCATTTTGAAATATGTGCGACATGTTGTGTTGCTTGGTGAAGCAGCAAACGAACTTGCACAAGTCATTGGTAAACGGGTGCCTGTATCATTTGCTCAATCGATGGAAGATGCGGTATGGCAAGCGAACAAACAGGCACAATCACACGATAGTGTTTTACTGTCACCTGCTTGCGCTAGCTTTGATATGTTTAAGCATTTTGAACATAGAGGAGAAGTGTTTATGGAGATAGTTAAAAATTTGTAATCAACCTGAATATTATTTTTCTGCTAGTAAAAACTCTTCTAAAGATATTCCATGAATATAATTAGAATCAAACTGTTTTGAATTGATAACTGTATTTTTCTCTTCTAACGTTATAAACGTTAGTATAGCTAACGTTTATAACGTTAGCAATTTTTTTAAGGGTATATTTTGCGCCAAATGGATTGATATGGTATCTTTATTTAATTTAACGTTGATATTGTCTATTCAATGCGCTCGCATACTATTACAAGCGATATAGGTTCACCTCCTGCTTTATACGACAAGTGGTTACTGTTTTCTGTTGTTGCTATTGTTTTATTTGGTTTATTAATGATGACTTCAGCGTCGATTGTTGTCTCAGATAAATTCATGCATCAACCATTTTATTTTTTGATCAAACAACTTATTTTTTTAACATTAGGAGTGTTGTTAGGTAGTTTTGTTTTGCAAATGGACATTTTGTATTGGGAAAAATGGGGGGGATATCTTTTACTTATCGTGCTGCTTTTATTATCGCTTGTGCTCATTCCTGGTGTTGGTCATCGTGTAAATGGTAGCGTTCGTTGGTTGGGGTATGGTCCTTTTACGTTTCAAATTTCTGAATTAGCAAAATTTGCTATCGTTATATATATGGCAGGGTATTTGGTTAGGCGCCATGCTGAGATTAGAACGGAGCTTAGTGGTTTTTTAAAACCTTTATTAATATTAGGAGCAACCGCTGCATTACTTTTACGTGAGCCTGATTTTGGGGCGACAGTAGTTGTTTCTGTTACCACATTTGGGATGCTGTTTATGGCCGGTATGCGTATGCGGCATTTTATTATGCTGTTTTCGATGGTGCTTGTTTCGTTAGCATTCATTGCTATTTCGGCTCCTTATCGATTGGTTAGGTTAACGAGCTTTTTAAATCCTTGGGCCAAACCATTTGACTCCGGGTATCAACTCGTCCAATCCTTAATTGCTTTTGGTCGAGGTGGCTGGTGGGGGGTTGGTTTAGGAAAAAGTATTCAAAAAATGTTTTACTTACCAGAGGCACATACCGATTTTCTGTTTGCTGTGATTGCAGAAGAGCTTGGATTGGTCGGTATAGGGATAGTGATTAGCTTATTTTTTATTCTAGTCATACGTGTGTTGCTGATTGGAAAGCGAGCCCAATGTTTGGGAAATCATTTTGCTGGTTATCTTGCATATGGATTTGGATTGTGGATAGCCATTCAATTTATTGTTAGTATCGGGGTCAATTCGGGTTTGCTCCCTACCAAGGGATTAACGTTACCATTAATGAGTTATGGGGGAAGCAGCATCTTGGTGAATTGCATCATCATTGCTGTTTTACTTCGTATTGATTATGAAAATCGTTTAATGGCATTAGGAATTCGATGACAACAAAATCATTGCGACGAGTGCTTATTATGGCGGGAGGAACAGGCGGGCATGTTTTTCCTGGATTGGCACTTGCACATTATTTACGAACAAAAAATATTGATATTCATTGGTTGGGAACCAAACAAGGTTTAGAGGCGCAATTAGTACCAGAGGCTCACTTGCCTTTGCATTGTATTAGCATTAGCGGTCTACGTGGTAAAGGTATAATGACTTTATTGAAGGCGCCAATCATGCTAGTCATCGCATTTATTCAATCTTGTCGTATTCTTTATCGTATTCAACCCGATGTAGTGATAGGGTTGGGTGGGTTTGCTAGCGGGCCTGGTGGCTTAGCAAGCTACTTCATGCGTTATCCTTTCATTATTCATGAACAAAATGCAAAAGCAGGTTTTACAAACAAAACCTTAGCTCATTTTTCTAATAAAATACTTGAGGGATTTCCTGCTGCATTTCAATCACGCGCAAACGTTATTGTTATTGGTAATCCCATTCGCTGTGAAATTGAAACACTACCCCCGCCGCAAGAACGTTTTTATAAGCGATCGCTACCTTTGCGTCTTTTAGTGTCGGGAGGTAGCTTAGGGGCGCAAGCTATCAATGAAATTGTTCCGAAAATGCTGAGGCGCTTGGCGCCAGAAGAGCGGCCGGAAGTATGGCATCAAACGGGAAAAAAACATTTTTACTTAACAAAAGAAGCTTATTTTTCCAGTAAGTTACAAGTTAATCTTGTACCATTTATTGAAGATATGGCCAAAGCATATGCGTGGGCAGATATGGTGCTATGTCGCGCTGGGGCTTTGACTGTAGCTGAATTATGTGCGGTTGGTTTAGGAGCTATTTTTGTTCCTTATCCTTATGCGGTTGATGATCATCAAACAGCAAATGCGAATTATATGGTGAAGCACCATGCTGCTTTATGCATTCAACAGTCAGAATTAACAGATGTTCGATTAGCGGCTATTTTAAAAGAGCTTGCTTACGCACCTGATAGACGTTTAGCAATGGCAAAAGCTGCCTATCAATTACGTTTTATAGATGTTTCGGAGAAAATTTTTGCTATACTCTGCGCTGAAGTGAAATTGGCAAAAATATAATCTTTATTGGAGGTTCCCTTTGAGTTGGATGTTTGAGATGGGCCATATTAAGCATGTTCATTTTGTTGGCATTGGCGGTGTGGGCATGGCTGGTATTGCAGAAGTATTATTACGTCAGGGCTACACAGTTTCTGGCTCTGATTTGGTAGAAAATGCTTTAACTCAGTGGTTACGCGTGATGGGCGCAGTGATTTATCGTGGCCATGATGCGAGTCATATTCATCATGCAGATGTCATTGTTCGTTCTTCAGCAGTAGATTGGTCAAATCCAGAGTTTGAAGCTGCTCGTTGTGCGCGCATTCCAATTGTTCCTCGCGCTGAAATGTTAGGTGAGCTGATGCGGTTTCGCTATGGCATAGCAATAGCGGGTACCCATGGTAAAACAACCACCACTAGCCTTACTACGAGCATTTTGGCTGAAGCAGGGCTTGATCCGACATTTGTTATTGGTGGCCGATTAAATAGCATAGGCAGCAATGCGCGTTTAGGTCGTGGGCATTACCTGATTGCTGAAGCAGATGAAAGTGATGCTTCGTTTTTGCATCTTAAGCCAGTGATTTCAATAGTAACTAATATTGATCAAGATCATATGGGGACGTATCATGGTAATTTTGATCAATTGAAAGCAACCTTCATTGATTTTTTACATCGGCTACCTTTTTATGGACTAGCCGTTCTATGTATTGATGATCCCGTTGTAAAAGAGATTTTACCTCAGGTATCACGTTCGATGGTGACTTACGGATTAACAGCTGATGCAGATTTTAAAGTGTTGCATTACAAACAAACGGGTATGCAAACGCAATTTATAGTTGAACGTCCTAAAGGATTACCATCCTTTCCTGTCACATTAAATTTACCTGGTCGACATAATGTGTTAAATGCGCTTGCAGCCATTGCTGTTGCCTCGGAATTGAAAGTACCAGATCAAGCGATTACCGCTGCTTTACAACATTTTGCCGGGATAGACAGACGTTTTCAAATTTATGGTGATTTTTCTTTAGGAAGCGGGGGTCATGTGACCTTGGTAGATGATTACGGTCACCATCCCAGAGAAATTGCGGCAACTCTACAAGCTGCGCGAGAAAGTTGGCCAGATCGTCGCTTAGTCATGGTTTATCAGCCGCATCGTTATACACGCACACGCGATTTATTTAGTGATTTTTGCCAAGTACTATCTTTGCCTGATAAGTTAATGTTGCTTGATGTATATGCTGCGGGCGAAGCTTATATTCAAGGTGCAGATGGTTTAACACTTGCAAATGAAATTAAAAAACGTGGCCAAATCGATCCTATTTTCGTAGAACGCCATGATTTATTACCACAGCTATTTGAACGAGAATTAAAGAGCGGTGATATTTTGTTGTTGCAAGGGGCAGGTAACATTGGTGCGATTGCTGCGCGATTAGCTGCCACACAATTAAAAGAGGCTGTCACTGTTAAATGATTGATCTTTTTATTTCTGACGTATCACAAACATTACGTGGCCAACTATTACAAGATGAACCATTAGATCATTATACGTCTTGGCGCACGGGTGGTAGAGCTGATTATGTTTATATTCCTCGTGATCTTCAAGATCTTTCTAATTTTTTACGCTATCTTCCTAAAAATATGCCATTATTTTGGTTAGGATTGGGTAGTAATACATTGATTCGCGATGGAGGAGTAGAGGGGGTTGTGGTTGTGACTCAAGGCGCGTTAAATCAACTTACTCAAGTCCATTCAGAAGAAATCCGCGCAGAAGCTGGCATATCATCTGCACAACTTGCCAGATATAGTGCGCGTTTAGCGTGTGCTGGGTTAGAATTTATGGCTGGGATTCCTGGTACGGTAGGAGGAGCATTGGCTATGAATGCGGGTTGTTTTGGCTGCGAAACGTGGGATAAGGTGCAATCAGTTGAAATGATGAATCGTAGTGGTGAGATCATACGAAGATCGAAAGCGGAATTTAGTATCGCTTATCGGCAGGTAAAAAAGCCTGAACAAGAATGGTTTATTGCCGGATGTTTTTCTGTTTTATTAGGAGATAAAGAAAATTCGCTGAATAAAATTCGTGAATTATTAGAAAAACGTAATCATAGGCAACCGATCGGCACGGCAAATTGTGGTTCGGTTTTTCGTAACCCCCCAGGTGATTATGCTGGTCGTTTAATTGAATCTTGTGGTTTAAAAGGAAAAAAACGCGGCGGAGCACAGGTTTCTGAAAAGCATGCTAATTTTATTCTGAATGAAGAACATGCAAGTGCTGCTGATATTGAAGAATTGATTTTTGAGGTTCGCGCTATTGTTGAGCAAAAAACAGGTGTACGATTAATTCCAGAGGTATGTATCATTGGACGGTAAGAAGAGCAAGCGGAAGAGGTGAATGAATAGAAGGAAAGTTATTTCGCCCTATTTTCAACATCTAACCCAGTTTTTTATAGTCGTTATCTTGGGTGTTATTGTTCTTGGCATTCTTTTTTTTCTAAATGAATTTAAACTATCGAGTTTTTTCCCCATCAAAACTGTTCGAGTATATGGTGTAAAACAACTTGATCATCAAGCTATTTTGCATGCAGTACAGCCTGAAATGGAGCAAGGATTTTTTGGCGTGCATATAGATTCGATTCGTGATCGATTATCTCAATTGCCTTGGGTATCTACTTCTTATGTGCGGCGCAATTGGCCAGACCGACTTGACATTATTATCTATGAAAAGAAACCGCTTGCTTTATGGAATGATCGCAGCTTAATTAGCGAATCAGGAGAATTATTTTTTCCAGAACGCATTGACCATCTTGATTTTTTACCGCGATTCATTGGCCCAAATGGCACCCAAATGGAGATGATTAAATATTTTCATGCAATTGATCGCTTATTACAGCCCATACATGCTAAGATTTTATCATTAGAATTGACATCGGATCTTGCTTGGAAGCTAATGTTAACTAATGGAATAATTTTTTATATGGGGCAGCAAGATGTCTTGACTCGCCTCCATCTTTTTGTAAAAGTGTATCCCAAAATTATTGGTGATCACGCGGTAGATGTAGAATATATTGATTTACGCTATTCTAATGGAGTGGCAGTGAAATGGAAATCAATAAAAGTCGGGAAGAATGAACATGGCAAAGAAGCCAAATAAAGACTTGTTGGTTGGTATTGATATCGGAACCTCAAAAGTCGTCACGCTGGTTGGCGAAGTGACGGAGGAGGGTGGTCTCAATGTGATTGGATTTGGCATACATCCTTCACAAGGGTTGAAAAGAGGAGTCGTTGTTAATATTGAATCTACTGTTCAATCTATTCAACGTTCTGTTGAGGATGCTGAGCATATGGCTGGTTGTGAGATTTATTCTGCTTTTACTGGTATTGCGGGCAGTCATATTCGTAGTATTAATTCACATGGTATTGTTGCCATTCGTGATCGTGAAATTTCCCAAAGTGATGTTGATCGTGTACTAGATGCAGCAAAAGCAATAGCGATTCCTGCTGATCAGAAAATTTTACATGTTCTTCCACAGGAATTTATTATTGATAACCAAGATTCGATTCGTGAACCCATTGGCATGTCAGGTGTGCGTTTAGAGGCAAAAGTGCACATTGTGACAGGTGCAGTGGGTGCAGCGCAAAATATTGTGAAATGTATGAAACGCTGTGGTTTAGCAACAACCGATATAGTGCTTGAACAGTTTGCTTCTAGCCAATCTATTTTAACGGACGATGAAAAAGAACTGGGTGTATGCATGATTGATATTGGTGGAGGAACAAGTGATATTGCAGTATTTACAGATGGTGCTATCCGACATACTGCAGTCATTCCCATTGCTGGTGATCAAGTGACCAATGATATTGCTATCGCATTACGTACGCCCACTCGAAATGCCGAAGAAATTAAAATTAAACATGGGTGTGCTTTACAAGATCTTGTGGATGCTAATCAGATGATTGATATTCCTAATATTGGCGATAAAGTAGGGAGGCGGTTACCTGGGCGAGCATTATCGGAAGTCATTGAAGCACGTTATGAAGAATTATTTACTTTGGTAGCAAATGAGTTACGACGTTGTGGTTTGGAACAGCGTATAGCGGCAGGCATGGTATTGACTGGTGGAGCCTCTAAAATCGTAGGCGCTCAAGAATTAGGCGAACGGATTTTTAAAATGCCGGTTCGTATTGGAAAACCTTATAATATGAATGGGTTAGCAGATATTATTCATAATCCAATTTATGCTACCAGTGTGGGATTGCTCATGTATGGTTTGCGACAACGGCAAAGTGGTGATGTCATCATTCATCAATCAAGCATCAAAAGTTTATGGTCGAGAATGAAAAATTGGTTTCAAGGAAATTTTTAGGGGAAGTTCTTTAAATTAAGTAGCGGAGCAATTTTTATGTTTGAATTATTGGATACGTGCCAACAAAATGCAGTGATTAAAGTGGTGGGTATTGGTGGTGGCGGTGGTAATGCAATTCAACATATGATGGTAGGACATATTGAAGGGGTTGAATTTATTTGTGCAAATACAGATGCACAAGCATTAAAAAATTCATCGGCGAATACTATCATTCAGTTAGGCGAAAATATTACTCGTGGTTTAGGAGCAGGTGCAAACCCAGAAATTGGTCGTCGGGCTGCCGAAGAAGATAGGGAGAAAATTCGAGCCGCATTAAGTGGCGCAGACATGGTATTTCTTGCAGCGGGTATGGGAGGTGGAACAGGTACAGGAGCGGCGCCAGTTTTTGCACAAACGGCAAAAGAATTAGGTATTTTAACTGTTGCGGTTACCACCAAACCTTTTTCTTTCGAAGGAAAAATGCGTTTGCAAACAGCAGATCAAGGCATTGCTAATTTGTCTCAGTATGTGGATTCTCTGATTACTATCCCCAATAACAAATTGCTGACTGTGTTAGGTAAAAATGTAACGCTTATTAATGCATTTAAAGCGGCTAATGATGTATTGCGTGGTGCTGTACAAGGCATTGCTGAACTCATTACGAGACCCGGATTAATTAACGTTGATTTTGCTGATGTGCGTACGGTGATGTCTGAAATGGGAATGGCGATGATGGGTACGGGTGTGAGTTCAGGAGAAAATCGTGCTCGTCTAGCAGCTGAAGCTGCTATTGCGAGCCCACTTTTAGAAGATGTCGACTTAACGGGCGCGAAAGGAGTATTAGTTAATCTGACGGCAGGATTAGATTTATCCATCGGAGAATTTGAAGAAGTTGGAGAGGTAATGAAAAGCATTACTTCAGATAGTGCCACAGTGGTGGTTGGTACGGTGATTGATCCTGAATTACGCGATGAAGTTCGTGTAACAGTGATTGTTACAGGATTAGGTCGTAAGCAAGTAGTTGCAGCACTTAAACCACACAGTGCCGAACTCTTAAAATCTGCTTCCGAGATAACAACCGATTATACGCAACTTGATAAACCAGCTATTTTGCGTAGGCAAAGCGCTTTAACGGGTGCTACCAATCCTTCTGCTTCTTCTTTACAGCCTAATCAAAAAAGGGCAGATAATAGCCATGATATTGATTATTTAGATATTCCTGCTTTTCTGCGCCGGAAAGAAGAAGAAATATAAATTATTACATGTAGATAATTAAATTGATTTTGCACTAAAAATAAACAATAATACGCTTACTAATAAAATAATACTCGTGTATAAAATATAAAAATTG
>MGXW01000092.1 GCA_001801495.1 Gammaproteobacteria bacterium RIFCSPHIGHO2_12_FULL_37_34 | reverse complement strand
ATTTTCCATAAACCTTCTCAATTTTAGATAATTCAAGTTGCATATCCTCAATTGTATATCGATCCTGAGGATTATTTTTTACACTTTCTAAAAAAAGAGAAATTGAAGTATGAGTGCCTCGTTCAATTGTTATATTAATTGCTTTTAAACGTGCTTGCACTTGCAAAGTGACATCAGGATCATTTAGAAGAGCTGCGCGCAAATAGTGCTTTTTAGCCTGGATGTAATCGATAGGAAAACCATGCTGACCTAACTCATACCATACTCCTAGATTACGATGACTACTCGCATCCCCTTTGTTTGCTCGTAAGAAAATGCGATGAATATGTTTTTTCAAAGAAATAACATTTCCTATTGAAGTTATTATTTTATTTTCTTGTAATTGTTCTGCAGTAATGGGTTGTTTACGCAAATTAGGAAAAATTTCATCCAGGGAATATTTTTTTATTCCTATATTTACTATTGGCTTTACTATTGGGTTTATTATCGGTTCTGTCATTGCTACCTTCTTCCCCATCTCTCGTCCTCCTCGCAAAAATTTTTAAACTTCGTATTTTTTAGTTCACAAAAACGTTATAGTAGACTTGGATTATATCAGAAAACTAACCATAAATCAGGCCAAGAGCTGTGCACTCCCCCTTGGGTATCCCCCATTGCTTTGTCTTAGCTAGTAAGCCGCTGGAATATATTTTAACATAAAACTAAACCGCATAATTTATAAAGTAAACGAGCAGCGACATTAGCATCCCATTCGGTCGCAGGATCTATGATGGCGGAATCATTTAATGTCAATGCCCCTAAAGAAACTTCATTGAGATCAAAACCAATAATTTTTCGTTTTGACTGCGCAATTTTTTTGAAAAGATAAATCACTTCATTGAAATCTAAACCACCTGGAACAGGTGTTCCTGTGTGAGGGCAAAATCGAGGATCTAATCCATCGATATCAAATGATATATAAACCTCGGGTCCTAGAAGTTGAATAATTTCATCGCATAATATAGACCAATTTTTTCCAATCATTTTTTGTTCCGCAAGATACGCATCAAAAAAAGTATGGATACGTGAAGAATTATTTTTAATAAAAATAGCTTCTTCTTCACAATAGTCTCGGATACCAACTTGAATTAATTTCTCAAGAGAAGTTTTAGAGATGACATTATACATAATAGAGGCATGAGAATATTCAAATCCTTCGAATGCTTTGCGCATATCCGCATGCGCATCAATATGGAGAATATTCATATCAGGATATTTTTCTAAAAATGCGCGTATGCCACCTAGCGGAATTGAATGATCACCGCCGATCAGTCCAACATATTTATTTTGTTGCAGCCATTTTTTTGTTTCGTTATAGACATAATCATTTAATTTTTCACTATAAAAATTGGCCGTGGAAACTGCTCCATCGACATCTTTCTTATTTTTAATCGCGCCAGAAATAATTTTTAATGCGGCATGACGTGCTTTTTCATTCCATTCTTGAATGTGAGATGGATTTGTAAGCATAGCAATGCCTGCTTCAAAAAAATTTCCTAAATTAGGATCATATAAATCCACTTGTTTACTTGCAGCGAAAATAGCTTGGGGGCCTTTCGCTGTTCCTGCACCATAAGAAGTGGTTGCTTCCCAAGGTACGGGTATAAGAATAAGCTTTGATTCATCTGGTGTGAAGGGGAGTCCAAAAATACCAGAATCTTTATCTGCTGCTGCATTTTGGTCAAATGGTGTCATCTCTGCAATCTCATTTCTTAATTCCTATTGTAGGGCATGCGCAATACTTTTCAACTTTATGAAATTTGGTTAATGATAAACCTGTAACCACCCAGAAGTTGGTTTCGTTTTGGAAGGAATCATTGAAATGCCATTTAGCGCCTGACTAACACCAATATCAATTTGCGTCCAACTGCTTCCATCCCAATGATGCACTTCACCAACATTACCTACCACCCAAGCATCATTGGCATTGACTATCGAAACTGCCAATAAATTTCGACTACCCACATCGGCTGATAATGTCCATGTCGTTCCATTGTAAGCAAGAATCGTACCACTATTACCAACCGCCCAACCAGAATCAGCTACACCATCGCCATTACTATCTAACATAGTAATGGCATGTAATGCGACTGATGTTGGTGAGCTTACTATACTCCAGCTACTGCCATTCCAATGTAAAATTCTTCCTCCTCCTCCAACTGCCCAAGCCTCTGTACTAGATACTGTAAAAACACCATTTAAATCATTACTAACCGGGCTTGCATTCGCCACCCAATTGCTACCATTATATTGAAGAATTTCACCATTATTGCCCACCGCAAATCCAATGTTTCCTAAACCATCACCATCTGTATCAATCACATGCACCGCGTTCAAATCTTGATTAGCCGTTGCATCAGCTGGAATACTCGGTGAACTAGAAGGTGTTAATAAATTCCAACTACTCCCACTCCACTGCATCACTGTAAAACGACGAGGGCCGATATTAATACAATTCGGACGATAGCGCCCCCCTACTGCCCACGCTTCTTGAGATGACACCATCGATACACCAAACAAATCTTGCGTTCCACAAGCGCCCGATAAGACAGATAACTGCCATGAAGACCCATCCCAATGTAATAATATAAAATGACCATTATCTACATTTCCTACTGCCCAACCATCTGCATAAGAAAGCAAACTAATGCTGTTTAAATCTGTGGTGTTGCTACCACCTGATATATTTGATGATGTCCAGTTTAACTCCGTCGGTCGATTCCAATGTGAAAATACAAAATTACTCCCAGCATTATTTCCCACTAACCAGCCTTCTTGTAGTTGCACACTCCACTCCAGTTCCCGTTTATAATTTGATGTGGAAGCATTAGGAATAAAGGCTCCCACATCCAACATACATTGATACTGTCCGATAGGCGCATTTATGGCATGACTAGATGCAACTGTTCCATTCGCAGCACGGGTAATGCCAACGAGCGAGTTACTTAAAACAGCAGTGTAATCAATTATTTCATTATCTATCATCACGCGTCCACGTGAGGCAAACCCACTTGCACTCGTCAAATTGATGGTTGAACTCGATGATGTCAGTGCTTCACTTAACGTAGAAGTTGCAAAAATAGGAGAACTATTTATGGTAGTAATAGTAAAGGTCCCTACGTTTAGATTACTGTTTGTCGTTTGTGCATGACCTGTCACACTGCTACAAGCTAAGCGTGAAGGTGTGCCACTTAATGCAGGCAGGGTTAATAAACGCGATCCAATTTCATAACCTGATTCAGCCATATAAAAAGCTGTCAGGCCATTTTGCTGCGCTACACTTAATTGTGCCCGATTGGCAAATAAATGAGCGATAACAGTACCCATCAATCCGATAACCAGAATAAAAATGACAGCAAGAATGAGAAAATATCCTTCTTGTTTCACGACATCCCTCTTGTTGCTGCCATCGTGGAAAAGGATTGGGTTAAATTATCTTGAGTGAAAGCAAGCGTGATTAAAATATAGCGAACAGCAGAAGGAATAGCAGTAGTCGCACCATTTTTATCTAAATAACTTAAATTAAAACTTTGTACACCAGTTGCTAAGGTTTGACTGTTTCTTGATAAAAGACTACCACTTGATTGATATTGAATGCTATTACTATTCACATCAGTAAACACTAATTGATTTGCTCCTATGGTTAAAATATCACTCGCTGAACGAATAGTATGGATATCATTTACTAAACGCTCAAGCGCTAAAAATCCACTCCAATCTATTTGAGAAATATGTTGTGCAGTAATGAAATTCCGATAACCATTTAATAAAACATGTCCCACAATCACGCTAATCATTCCCATGAGCACAATGGTTGCAATAAGTTCAATGAGTGTGAACCCTTTATGCAGCCGTTTCCCATGAAACGCCATCAATAATCTCCCACTTGTGCTGATAATGATGTATTTGCCAAGCCACTTACTGTAATAGTAATTGTTTTATAATGCGTATCGCTATTCCAAGTGGTACAACTCACACTCGTATTTACACTGAATCCAGATGGCGCAGCACAAGCGCTTGCTGAAGGCGTGCTTGGACAAGAAAATGTGGTATAGCCGTTTAATCGTCGTTGTTCTATAAACCATTCCATGCATTGTCTAGCTAGTTGCATTGCCAACCATTGTTGATGCACGTTAGGTGCATTCCGTAAAGCAGTGACTGATCCCAGTAATAACACACTCAATAACAATCCTGAAACAACAATAAAAACTAAGGCTTCAATTAAAGTAAAACCTCGTTGCTTCATGATAATATTCCATAGCCTGTTTGCGGGCTAATTTGAATTGAACGCGTCACTCCGCTTGCAATCAGTGAAATAATGGCAGTTCCAGTTAAAGTTGTACCAGGATAAGCTGTATTCACATAAGGCGTACCTTGCGAATCAAAAGCAAGAAGGTTATTAGGCAAATTAGAGCTAAAATTTGCTCCATCAGTCAGTGCAATTTGATTAGATCCTGATGGAAATAAAATAGCGCTCCCTGCTTCATTGGTAATTTGATAAGTCGTGCTTGAAGTGGCAACCCATCGATATCGTTGGCCTGATACCATACTTAAAGCTTGTGCGTAACGAATGTCATCGAGCATGCGTCTTGCTTGAAATTCTAAAGTTAAAGAAGAAGCCGTCCACTTCGGAAGCATAGTCACTGCAAGAATGCCAATGATTGCAATAGCAATGATTAATTCAATCAGTGTAAAACCATTAGTCGATCTTTTATCCATACTTTTTTCGCTAACATCCCTATATAGAGGCAGTATATAATAGTCATCAATGGCGCACTATAGGAGCTATCTGTGCAAATCAGGGAATACGCCAATAAAATCTATCAGCGTGTTGAATCATTATTTGAAGAAAAAAAACTTCAAGCTACCACCTTCCGTTGTTGTCTTAGTCTAACTGCTCATGAACTTTCTTTCATTTATCTCAATCACACTCAAGATTTTATCGAAGTCCTATTATCAGAAACATTATCCTATGAATCAATCGATGACATTACACTACTACTCACTGGCTTAGTAAAACAACAGAATCTTCACTATACACCTACTTCTTGGTTATTATCGCCTGATGATTATCAGCTGTTTCTAGTTGAAGCATTACCTGTTAAACCAGAAGAATATCTAGACGCACTTAAGTGGCGTATTCGCAGTTTAATTAATTATGACCAGAGTGAAGCAGCAATTGATTATTTTAAGCTGCCTGTCAAAAAAGGAGCACAAGAAAATAACGCCATGACGGCTGCTGTCGTTGCACAAAAAAGTCAATTAAATAAACTTGCTGAAGCTCTCAACCATTGTGGTTTATTGCTAACAGCAATCGACATCCCAGAACTTGCCATGCGAAATTTAACCGCTTTATATGAGCATGATGAAAAAAGCACAGCATTTATCTATTTTTATCCAAACGTTGCTATCTTAAATATCACGCGTGAAAAAACACTTTATTTTACCCGCCGCATTAATTTAACAGAATATAATGATCAGCAGCTTTACGAACAAGTGAGTTTAGATATTTTACGTTATTTTGATTACTATCAAAGTCAATGGCGCCACCCTAATCCAAGCCGAATATTTGTTGCCTCTAAAAATAATGTAGAACAAATTAAAACGCTCTTATCTCAATATTTATCATTAGCAGTGGAACCCTATCAACTTCCAGCAACCTTGATGGGAAATGCAAAATTTAAAACGCTTGGTATACACTATTTGTTATTGCTCGGTAAAACACTAGGACAAAACGAAAATAATGCTAAGACAAGAAATTAACCTTTATCCACAAATAA
Source organism: Gammaproteobacteria bacterium RIFCSPHIGHO2_12_FULL_37_34 (assembly GCA_001801495.1). Taxonomy (GTDB): domain Bacteria; phylum Pseudomonadota; class Gammaproteobacteria; order DSM-16500; family DSM-16500; genus Aquicella. Next base: position 10,151 of record MGXW01000092.1, on the reverse strand, counting down.
AATTAATTCGCACATCAGTGCGCTGGCTAAGTTGGAAATTTTTGTGGTTAAGCAACTTTATTTTTATTTGCTTTTTTACGTTAATTTATTTTTCTTCACTATGGAATGTTCATTATTTAAAAGCGAAAGTTAAACAATTAACTATTCAAAAAAACGAATTGCAAGAAACATTCTATAAACTAAAAAATACTTTTCCAAAAATGTTTTTTGCGCAAGATATGAACCAAGGCATTACAGAACTGAAACAAGAAATTCTGATTGAGAAAAATTTTATAAAAACAATTGGGAATTATACTCCATTTTCCGAAGATTTAATTAGCTTATCGAACATTGTGGTGCCGGACGTGTGGTTAACCGACATATCGATCGAAAACGGCGGTGAAACCATTGTGCTCAAAGGAATGAGCACTCATTCAACGAATTTGCGATTTTTTTTAGATAAAATTTCTAAAGATAAAATATTTAAAGACTATTCATTACGCGCAAACAACATTGAAAACGATAAAAAAAATAACAAAGAAAATTTTACATTTACAATCAGCATGACAAAAAATTTAAGAGATCTAACGCCATGAATCATGATCTAGCATACTTTAAAAAATGGTATGAAAATCGTCAAACGCGAGAGCAATTATTCATTCTCTTGCTTGGTTGGGTATTGGTATATGCTCTCTTTTCTTTTTTCCTATTGAATCCATTAAGCACTCAACAACGATATGCTGTTAATGAAATTAAATCGATTAAAGATCAGATGAAAACGTGGAATATGCAAATCAATGCATTAAATCAACTATCCTATAATCCGTTATATAAACAATGGCTGAATCAACACCAAGTCTTATCTCATCTTCAATCACAACATCAGTATTTAATGAAAACAGCTTCTGCTCACAAATGGCATCAGATTATCAAAACCATTTTACAAACTAAAGACAACATTACCATCGCACAAATCAAAGATTTTCCTGAAGCACCTTACAACCCTACTCATCTTGCTGGTGCAAAATCAAACATTTATCAGAAGAAGCTCGCGCTAACATTTTATGGAAATTATTTTGATACCATAGCCTACTTGCAACGATTAGAAAAGTCACTGCCAACTATCCATTGGGATAATCTTCATTACCAAGTTGCCCAGCATCCGGTTGCTAAAATCGAAATGGAGCTTTCCATTTTTTATGAAAAAAATAATAGCTAAATTATTAATCTTGTTTGTATCATGGGTGTTAATAGGCGGAACGATTAACATTGATCCTACTCGTCCGCCAAAATTAAAATCTGCATCTTCCATACCTAATCAACCATTCGAATTAACAGCGGTTTTTATTCATCCACAATATAGTATTGCCATTATCAATAAAAAAGCAGTAAAAGTGGGTGATCAAATAGATGAATTTACTGTTACTACTATTCGTCCGTATACTGTAGAATTAATGGGACCACAAAATATTAGAGAAGTATTACAACTGGTTACACCTGTAATACAAAAGCGATAGCTCTGAAGGGATTCGACATGATACGGCTTATAAAAAAATATACTGTGAAACTCATCCTCATCTTATTTTCTATCACTTTACTCAGCTCTTGTACACAACACGCTAAAACGCCTACCTCCGCCGACCAAATACAAACCACTATGCAAAACAGTATAAATATTGATAAAAAATTTAATAAACAGACAACATATAGGCGATTCAAACGGTTTGATACGGCTTTATTACCACCATTATCTCATTATGTTCATCCAAGCAACGATATTCAGCCACGATTTGATGTGAATGCCAATAAAGTGCCAGCAAAAGAATTTTTCATGGGTCTTGTCGTTGGCACAAAATATAACATGATTGTACATCCCAATATTGATGGTACGATTTCGCTTACGTTAAAAAACGTTACTTTAAAACAAGCCTTAGAGGCCACACAAGATATTTACGGCTATGAATATCACCGTACTTCCTACGGATTTGAAATACTACCACCACAACTCCAAACTCAAGTTTTTCACATTAATTATTTGGATGTACAACGAACTGGTCGTTCATTTACTCAATTAACAACGGGTCAAGTCAGTAATAAAGTAGGTACGGTAACAGTTGGTGGTTCCACATCCTATTCAACAACCTACCCTACGGCGCAAGGTATACCAGAGGGCGTAGGAACCATCAGTAGTATTGAAACGAAATCGGAAATGCAATTCTGGAAAGATTTAGAAAAAGCAATTAGTAATATTGTTGGTAAAGAAGAAGGTCGAAGCGTGACTATCAATGCTCAAGCTGGTGTGATTATTGTGCGCGCTTATCCTGGTGAATTATATAGAGTAACGCGCTATGTCAATAGTTTACAATCTAGTCTCAATCGACAAGTCATACTCGAAGCCAAAATTCTTGAAGTCGAATTAACCGACGCCTATCAAGCAGGTATCGATTGGAGCATTTTAGGTAATCCTGCTTTAGCAATTGTAGAAGGAAATGGAGATACAACTGCTGGTGTGGGACAAGCTGCGAATGTGGCATTTAGCGATACGGATCTTAAGGCATTAAACGGTATGTTTGCAGTACGTATTAATGGAAATTTAAAAGTACTGTTGCAATTACTACAATCTCAAGGTAACGTGCAAGTCTTATCGAGCCCACATATTTCTACTGTCAATAATCAAAAAGCTGTGATTAAAGTAGGGCAAGATGAATTTTTTGTAACAGGCGTATCCACCTCTAACACGATCATTGGTACCAACACCATTCCTTCACAAGATGTTTCCTTAACACCTTTCTTTTCAGGCATCACATTAGATGTCACACCAGAAATTAGCAGTGACGATATAATTGTACTGCATGTTCATCCTAGTGTGAGTAAGGTAACCGAGCAAACTAAAGTGATAGGATTGGGAGCAACTTCTGCAGGTTCTGCTAACAATCTTACCTTACCGCTTGCATTTAGCACCATTCGTGAATCAGACAATATTGTACGAGCAAAGAACGGCCAAGTGATCGTAATTGGCGGTTTGATGCAAAATGATATGAGTGAAACAATCATAGGCGTTCCTTGGCTAAGCAAAATTCCTTTTGTAGGCGCTTTATTTCGACGTACGGGTCAAAAATCCACAAAATCAGAATTAGTTATTTTATTACGTCCGATTGTTGTTACGAATAAATCCACTATCAATCGATTAGAAGAAGAAAAGAAAACATTCCAAATTTTAAAGCGGCCTTTCCATGCTGGCGGGCTGCCTGAAGTATTTGGTAATGAAGCTGAACGAGAAGGATAATATATTGAATGGATTGGGAGCTAAATATGTATCAAGAATTTTTTAAATTTGCTGCATTACCATTTAGCTTAACACCAAACCCTAATTTTTTTTGTCAACTAAAAGGACATCAAGAAGCATTAAACACAGTAGAATTTTGTATTCATAGCGGTGAAGGATTCATTAAAATTATCGGGGAAGTTGGCTCAGGAAAAACATTGCTTTGTCGAAAAATTCTTGAACATTTAGACGATCAATTTGTTACTGCCTACATTCCCAATCCTGATTTAACACCTATTGAAATTCGCAAAGCATTCGCCCGAGAAATAGGATTAGACCCCATTAAATGGCAGGATCAGCATGAGTTATTAACAGCCCTTTATCAACATCTTATTACCTTGCATGCTCATGGAAAAAAAATTATTTTATTGATTGATGAAGCACAAGCGTTAAGTGATGAAGGGCTAGAAACCATTCGCTTATTAACAAATCTTGAAACTGAGAATATTAAACTAGTTCAAGTCATATTATTTGCTCAACCCGAATTAGATCAACGTTTAAATCAAGAAAAACTGCGACAACTCAAACAACGCATCACTTTTTCTTATCGATTACCTCTGATGAATAGAGATGATTTAGATACCTATCTAAACCATCGCTTAGCAAAGGCTGGTTATACCCATGGGAATTTATTTACCACCCATGCCAAAAATTTATTATTTCGTGCAAGTCGCGGCATTCCGCGCATCGTCAATATTCTCTCACATAAAGCATTACTCGTTGCTTATGGAAAAGGTATACAACAAATTGATCATCATGCAATGAAAATGGCGATCAATGATACCGAATCAGCAAAACTTTCATTTATAAATCGAAGTAAATGGTTAATTGGGATAAGTCTTCTTATAACAATGATTCTCGCCCTCTTTTTTATGCCAGGAATATAGTTACATGAGCTTGATCAATAATATGCTTAAAGATTTGGAGAAGAGAAAATCGAGAAACACATCTTTACCTTATATTACACTAACAGATGCTAAGCATTCCACATCACGTTTTTTTCCTTACAAACAAGTGCTGATAGTGAGTATCATTCTATTTTTTCTCACAATCACTATTTTAGTGTTGCACGATATCATTAGCAAACCACATCTCATAAATGTGCCACAGGGCAACACCATAGAAAAATCACCTGTTATTCCAACCATAAAAGAAAATATGGAATGGCTACAACCTGCATCCATTTTAGGTATAACCTTGCAAGTGAAAGACAATATTACTGAAATTTCATTTCTGTTAGATCACGTAGCTCTTTATCGATTATCAAATGGTAATTTACCCAATCAATTTTATTTGACTATCGCCCATGCACAATTAAAATCCGAGTTACCTGCCATCAATCATCTTAATACTGCTATTCAACGCATCATCACACAACACATCAATGGCGATACGCGCTTTAATCTATACACTTATCCAGGCGCAGTGATTAAATATGTTAATTTAAACAATGAAAATAACAATCCTGAACTAGTCATTGCTGTTGAATATCAAACAACAGATACAGCAACCTCTATAAAAAATGCTGAGCCGATTGTAACACCTACTCTTCAAGGTTCTTTATCCCAACATTATCAAACAGCGCTAGAATCCATTCAGAATGGTCAAGATACTCATGCCATTTCTGAACTATCCACTATTCTTAAGATTAATCCAACTTACAATGATGCTCGTGTATCACTCGTTGCCTTATTAATCGATAAAAAAGATCTGCGCCAAGCTAAACAATTAATTGATGATGGTTTAGTACGTTATCCAAAACACATTCCTTTCATTGAATTAAAAGCGCGACTATTAACAACCGAAGGAAATACAAAACAAGCATTAGCTTTACTACAAAGTGTTTCTCCCAACATTGATGAAAATCCAGATTTTTATGCCATCCTCGCAGCCTTATATGAACATGCCAATAACAATTTACTAGCAGCCAATATCTATAGAAAATTACTCGCCCAACATCCAACAAATGGAAATTGGTGGTATGGTCTGGGTGTGGCTTTAGAAAAACTAGGGCACATGAAAAGTGCTACCGATGCTTATACACAAGCATTAACACAAGGTCAACTGCATCCAAAATCGGTTATCTACTTGCAACAACATCTGCAAACTTTAAAAGAGACAAGCGATGATAAGAAGTAAAAAGAGTTATATTGCAGAAATTCTATTGGAACATAAACTGATTACGGAAGAACAACTGAATCTTGCCCTTGAACAACAAAAAAAAACAGATAAAAAAATTGGACAAATTCTAGTGGAATTAGGTTTTATTAAAGAAGACAAACTATTAGAACTACTCTCCCACCAACTGAACATTCCATATATTGATCTCAAACATTTTACTATTGATCCACCAACTGTAAAATTACTTCCAGAATTTTATGCCAGACATTACCGAGCCATTATTCTTAAAAAAGAAGATAATAAACTTTTAGTAGGCATGGTTGATCCTACTAATTTACTTGCCCGCGAAGAAATTGAAAGTGTATTGAATAAAAAAATAAATCTAGCCCTTATTCGGGAAGAAGATTTTTTACCCATACTCGATAACATTTATCGACACGCGGAAGAAATCACTCAGTTTGCAGGTGAATTATCTGCTGAATTACAAACCAATGATTTAGATGTCTGGACTGCAACTGAAGAGCTGACTTCTAAAGATATACCTGTCGTCAATCTATTGCGTTCTATTTTTGAAGACGCAGCACAAATGAATGCTTCCGATATTCATATTGAACCGGGTGAAAATATCTTACGCATCCGGTTACGCATCGATGGTTTATTGCAAGAACAAGTTTTAAATGAAAAAGATATTACCCATGCATTAGTGCAACGTATCAAACTCATGTCTGGTTTGAACATTGCTGAAAAACGTTTACCGCAAGATGGGCGATTCAGCATTCATGTGAGAAAACGAAATTACGATATTCGCGTATCAACTTTACCACAACAACATGGCGAATCAGTTGTGATGCGCTTATTAAATCAATCTGCCGAATTATTACAAATTGAACAACTTGGTATGCCTGCTGAGTTATATCAATATTATGCGCAAGCTTTATTAGCTGCTTACGGTATATTGCTCATCGTTGGTCCAACTGGTAGTGGCAAAACAACCACATTATATGCCTCTTTAAATCGATTAAATTCGCCAGAAGATAAAATTATTACAGTAGAAGATCCAGTTGAGTATCGCATAGAGCGCATTAATCAAGTTCAAGTGAATCCACAAATTGATCTTACTTTTGCTAATGTCTTGCGATCTATTTTACGTCAAGATCCAGACATTATTATGATCGGTGAAATTCGTGATAAAGAAACACTTGAAATTGCGTTGCGAGCCGCCATGACAGGCCATTTGGTTTTAGCAACATTGCATACGAATGACAGCATCAGTACCATTACTCGATTACTCGACATGGGGGCAGAAGGTTATTTGCTTGCGGGTGTGTTACGAGCCATATTAGCACAACGCTTGGTGCGCCGTATTTGTTCCAAATGTATTCAAAATGCTACTCTCACACCTGCTGAGCAAGCGTGGGTAACTTCTATCGACCCTAAATATGCCAATCAGTCATTTAAACATGGTGCAGGATGCACGTATTGCCGTCAAACAGGTTACTTAGGTCGACAAGGTGTATTTGAAATATTACCGATTTCTTCAAGTTTAACAACAGCGCTCCGTGAAAATAACACCAGCGCATTTTACAATTTGGCAGTTAAAGAAACTCTTTATCATCCACTCACACATGTTGGTTTAGAAATGGCAACGCATGGCATCACCACTGTAGATGAAATTATTCGTATGGCTGGAGCAATATAATGAGATATCTCACCTATGTTGCAATTTAGTTATCGTGGTCGAGATAAAGAAGGACGCTTAAGAACTGGTCAACGGCAAGCAGCAGATGCAGATAGTCTAAATACGGAGTTGTTGAAAGAAGGCATTAGTGTTTTTCAAATTTCATTAGCACAAACCAAACAAAACTATTGGGATAAAATTCAAACTAAATTTCAAAACGATCGTTTGCATCTTGATGAATTAGCTATTTTTGCTCGTCAAATGCAATTATTGCATCAGGCTAATGTTCCGATGGTCACTGCTATCAAGCAGCTTGCGAGCTACACACGTAGCCAACGGCTTGCACGCGCTTTATATAGCATTATTGATGATTTAGAGAAAGGTCAAACACTCTCTGTTGCCATGCAACAGCATGTGCAAATTTTTTCTCCTATTATGGTGAGCATTGTCCAAATTGGTGAAAAAACAGGCCATTTGAGCGATGCTTTTGGCTATGTTCATCAATATCTCGAATTTGAATCAAATACGCGAAAACAAATTAAAACTATTTTTCGTTATCCGTTATTTGTTTTAATCTCTATTTTCTCAGCGTTTATTATTTTAAACATATTTGTCATACCGACCTTTGCAAAATTTTACGTCAACCTTGATATACCACTACCTTGGCAAACCTATATATTAATCAACCTATCCAATTTCTTAACTCACTACGGTGGTTATACTCTTTTGTTGTTGGTATTATTAGGGGCCTTCATTTTCCGGTATCTTCGTACTGCGCAAGGAAAATATCGATGGCATAAATATGAACTACGTTTACCACTCATAGGTAGTCTATTAAAAAGAGTTATCTTAATTCGTTTTGCAAGAGCATTTAAAATTGTAATTCATGCTGGCATATCGATCGATCAAGGTTTGCTTCTAATTAGAGATACTTTAACGAACACGTATGTGATTGATCAAGTCACTCAAGTACAAGAAGCGATTAAGCGCGGTATGGGTTTTACCAATGCCATAGTCAAAATTACGTTACTCACACCACTTGAAATTCAAATATTATCGGTTGGCGAAAAAAATGGTGAGCTAGGCCCTGCTTTCGATTATATTGCCAATTTTCATAGTCATGAAATAGAATTTGATCTCAAACGAATTAATGATCAAACAGGACCCATTTTAACTGGCATCATGGCAATATTAATTTTGATTGTAGCATTAGGTGTCTATTTGCCTGTGTGGAACATGGTTGATTTGATAAAAACATAAATGTTAACAGGTGAGCTATTAATTTCTGGCTGATGCTTAAATTAAGGTTGTTGTTTGTGGATTTAGCTACTCAAGGACCTGCGGTTTCGAGCTGGCCAAACTATGGCAAGCTACAGGGAATCAGAGGTGATAAAAGACATTGCCATTTACAAAAAGGCAAACCAACTTACGTTTGTTGCTGGGAAGTTCTGGATAAGAAACGAAAAGTAATTGAGGTGTACTATGTCGGAACACACGAAAAAGCACCCTAAAGCCAATCACCTGAGGCCACACTAATCTAATCTTGTTGTAATCATTTCTGCACAGATAGGGAACCATGGCCTATTTACACACTTGTGCTGACACACCCGATTTGCAAGATCGAGATTTTCCATCTGTTTATTTAAAGAATCTGGATTGGTTGCAAATAACTTTTGTTGATGAATTTATTTTCTTAAATTTTTTAGCATTTCAATTACTTCATCATAAGAAAATTTACCTTCTATTTTATTATCTTTCATATCTTTTAGAAAAAATTGGTTGGATTGTCTTTCATTATCACCCTGAAAAATAAAATAAATAGAATTAATTTGGTTTGCATAGGAAAGTTCTTTGCGAAACTTTCCTGATGAACCTCGTTGAGATTCAACTCTAAATCCTATACTTCTAAGGTCATTTGCTAGCTTCACAATTGAAGCAAAGTCATTGTTAGTACATGAGATATATACATCAACATGATTTATTATTTCTAAACTATCACCATCAATAAGTGGAATAATTCGTTCAATGCCTAAAGATGCACCGCACACAGGGACTTCCTCATCTATAAATAATTTTGATAAATGATTATATCTACCACCAGCCGCAATAGAACCTTTTATTCCAGGAATTTCTACTTCAAAGATACATCCACTATAATAATCTATTCCTCTGGCTAAAGTCATATCTATTTTAATTTGATCTTCCCTTAAAAAGGTATTTGATACTTTAATAAGTTCAACCAATTCATCAATTGATTCAACATTTTCTTTTTTTAATCTAAGTAAATTAATAAAAAGATCATTATAATTTTGTTTTAAAAAATTATTTGAGAGTTCTTTAATTTTTCCTATATCTTTATAAGGCATTAGATTTTCACTTAATTCCCCAACGCCAATTTTATCCACTTTATCAATAAGCGTTATGATTGTTTGGAATAAATTTTCAGGAACATTGAATTCATTCATTAGGGCATACAAAAGTTTCCTTGAATTTAAGCGAATAAAAAAATTATTCAATCCAATCGCTTTTAAACAACTAATTGTTACATTTAAACATTCAATATCAGCACTCAAAAGTGTTGAGCCATAAATATCAAAATCGAATTGATAAAATTGCCTATAACGATCTTTACCAGGTCGTTCAGCTCTCCAAACTGGTCCATACTGAAAACGCTTGAAGATTTTTGGTAATTTCCCGCGATTTGATGTGTAATAGCGCATGGCTGGAACAGTTAAATCATATCGCAAAGCTAAATCACATTCACCAGAATTGGCTTGTTCTCCACGCTTAAGAATTTTAAAAAATAGCTTTTCGCCTTCTTCACCATATTTTCCTTGCATTGTTTCAATGCGCTCAATAGCCGGAGTTTCTAGAGGCTGAAATGCAAAGGCTTCAGCAACAGTAATCAATTTATCGAATATTTTTCTTCTAATTCGACAATCCTGGATACCAAAATCTTTAGTACCTGTAGGTGGAGAAATTATCATTTTGAGAGCACCCTTTAAATATGTTAAGCCATAACAAAATTAAAAAATAAAGTGAAAAATT
>MGXW01000091.1:4669-33046 GCA_001801495.1 Gammaproteobacteria bacterium RIFCSPHIGHO2_12_FULL_37_34 | reverse complement strand
AGCATAGCCCATTTTTGTTTGCCAACCAGAGCCCTCTGATTTGAAATATTCAACAACCTCATGTGGTAAACGCAAATATATAGCGATTTTTGTTGGCGTTTTCTGCGGTCCGCGGCGTTTTGGTGTGGGCTTTTCGATACTACCAACCTTATAAACCGCCCGATCAAACATTTCGTCTGTTAATTCAGGCAGTTCATCATACTCATCTGATTTAATTGAATGGGTATCAACTTTCTTCAAATCGCTCTTGATATTTTTTGGCTTCGCGTTCATTGGCTTTTCTCATCGAAAATATGTGTTTTGTTTTACCTCGCTGAACATATCCAACAACCACCATACGATCAGCTAGATATCCCACTGCAATCATGCGCTGTTCCCCATAATCTTTTCTACTATCTTCAAACTCGTATACCTGACCTTTAAAAACCACAGCTGCATCCATAAAATCCAAGCCACGCTCTTCAAGGGTCTTTTTCCGTTTATTAGGGTCGCATGTAATCTTCATATTTAATTGTATATACAAATAGCAAAAACAGCAAGGGTGAATTTCATCAACTGTAAGCTTGTCCCGTAAGCAGCTTGATTTGCACGCAGGTGATAGGATTGCTTTTGAAGTGATCAATGGGAAAGTGATTTTACGAAAACTTCGCTCTTTTGATTTGGAATATCATCAATCCCTATCTAAAACACTATCGGAATGGGATTCTAAAGAAGATGACGAGGCGTATGAAGATTTATAAACCATTTTCAATTGTTGTTGTACCTTTCCCTTTTATTGTAACAGTTAACTATTCACCACATGCTCTGGTTTAACCTTCAGCACAAATTGCCGAAAAGCTTCAAATGCAATCGAATCATTCGGAACAGGAAGAGGTGATGATTTTAAGACAGCAGCACGCGCAGAATGATCAAGCGCCGGATCGCCACTTGATTTGGTGACTGCTACATCTAATACCATCCCACCTGGAGCAAGTCGAATCATCAATTCACAATATAATTTTTTATTGGATTGCACCGGCACAATCCAGTGTTCACTAATCACTTGCAAAATGAGTGCTTTATATTTATTAATTTCTCCTTTAGATTGACGCGTTTGTGTGCCTTTTATCTTGATATCTTCATTCAATAATTGCTGACGAAGCGATTTTTCCGCTTGCGTTTGCAATAATTTTTCAAAACGCGCTTGTAACTTCTTTTGTTGCAATTGTTTTTGTTTTTTATTCTGCTTTTCAATATCCGCCAGTAACTCTTTTGCTAAACGTTCACGATTTTTTTCTTCTTCTTTGATTGAAATTATTTTTTGTGACAATTCTTTAGGAATCGTTTTTAATTTGGGTGGCGCAGATTGCATAACAGGCTGTCGTGGAAGAATAGTGCTCGTTTGCACATCACCTAATATCACTGCGCTGATTACATCTTGTTTATTGGTATTTTCAACAACTGGTAGCGGCATTAAAAAATGAATATTGAATACCAAACCCATTAAAACAAGAACATGAATAACGAATGAAACAATAACATATTTTGGCATAGCGTCTGCCATCATCTCAACCAACTGTTTTATCAGGGGGTGGCGCAGTAATCAAACCCACGCTTTTTGCTCCAGCTTGTTGCAACAATACCATAGCCTCCACTACTTTACCGTAATTGACATTTTTATCCCCACGCACTAAAACCGGTCGTTGTTCTGTTTTTTGTTGATCAGCCAACTGCTCTGTCACAAGATAAGTTAATGTACGTGCTGTAATTGGCTGCTCTGGTTTATCTGCCAAATTAAAATAAAAATTTCCCGCAGCATCTACTGTTACTATCAAGGGTTCATGTTTTTGTTCAGAAAGAGCGCTCGCTTTCGTTTGCGGTAAATTAACCTTTACTCCTTGAGTGAGTAAAGGTGCGGTAATCATAAAAATAACGAGCAACACCAACATGACATCAATGAAAGGAACAACGTTAATGTCTGACATCAGTCGACGCGAGCCAGGTTGATGCATATGCGTCATGATGGAATCTCCGCTACTTCACGTGAAGGTAAATGAGTTTGAGATTGGCGAATGAATATGTTGGTTAACTCTTCTTGAAAAGCATCATAACGATTTAATAATCGATTCACACTAGTAATAAACCGATTATATGCAATCACCGCTGGAATAGCGGCAAATAATCCTAAGGCTGTTGCAATCAATGCTTCAGCAATGCCTGGCGCCACCATGGCAATGGTTGCTTGTTGCACATTAGCCAAAGCGCGAAATGCTTGCATAATACCCCATACTGTTCCAAATAATCCGACATATGGGCTAGTGGAACCAACAATGGCAAGAAAAGATAAACGTTGTTCTAATTTATCTTGTTCACGCATTTGCGCAACCCGCATGGCGCGTTTGGTATTTTCAATAATAGTATCAAGTGCTATACCCGATTGCCTGCGAAAACGAAGAAATTCTTTAAATCCAGCATGAAAAATAGCTTCCATACCTTCAATCGCGCCTTTTCGTTTTGTTCCTTCTGCATATAATTTGGCTAAATCTTCCCCTGACCAAAAGGTCGTCTCGAATTTAGTAATGGCTTTGTTAAGATCTGTTAAATAAAACCCACGCTGTAGAATGTATGCCCAAGAAAAAATGGAAGCGCCCACCAAAAGCACCATCACACATTTGACTACTAAGCCTGCTTGCAAGAAATAAGTGAGTAACGTTGCATCGTAAGTCATGTTCATCTCCACATTGCTAAACACTTATTGTATCAAATTTAAAGTGATGAAATCACTCTGTCATGCTTTCAAATAAACTAATATTTTGAGGTCCTAGCCATTTTTCTGGCGTCTTTAATCCAAAATGTGCGTAAGCATGCTTTGTAGCTATACGACCACGAGGGGTGCGTATTATAAACCCTTGTTGAATCAAAAAAGGTTCAATGACATCTTCTATTGTCCCTTTTTCCTCATTAATAAATGCCGCTAAACTTTCAAGACCAACCGGTCCACCATTAAATTTTTCCATCAAAGCTAACAATAGCTTTTGATCCATCACATCAAATCCTTGGCTATCCACGTTAAGAAAATCAAGCGCCTGTTTGACTACCGATTCTGTAATGTGTCCATTAGCTTTCACATCCGCATAATCACGCACACGGCGCAATAAACGATTAGCAACTCTTGGCGTACCTCGCGCACGTCGTGCAATTTCTTCTGCACCTTTTGTTTCCACAATGATTTTAAGAATATGTGCAGAACGCAACACAATTTGCATTAATTCACCCGCTTCGTAAAAATCCAATCGTTGTACAATACCAAAGCGATCACGCAGTGGTGAGGTCAGCAAACCTGCCCGCGTAGTTGCTCCTACTAAAGTAAATGCTGGAAGGTCTAATTTAATGGAACGCGCTGCTGGCCCTTCCCCTATCATAATATCAATTTGATAATCTTCCATTGCCGGGTATAGCACTTCTTCAACCACCGGACTTAAGCGATGAATTTCATCAATAAATAATACATCGCCAACTTGTAAATTAGTCAATAAAGCCGCCACATCACCAGGACGTTCGATAACAGGCCCAGACGTTTGTCTTAATCCAACACCCAACTCGTTAGAAATAATATTAGCAAGCGTTGTTTTACCTAACCCTGGAGGACCAAAAATAAGCACATGATCCAATACATCTTTACGTGCTTTAGCAGCTTGAATGAAAATTTCCATTTGCTCACGCACACTCTGTTGCCCAATGTAATCACGTAAATATTTGGGTCGTAATGCACGATCAACTGGATCAGTTTCTTGTTGTTCTGGAGCGATCACTCGATTGGTTTCCATGTTACATCACCCTCAATGCGCGGCGAATTAATTCTTCACTACTTGCTGCTCCATCATCCATTTTAGTAACCGTACGATTAGCATCCTGTTGCTTATAACCAAGCGCTACCAAAGCAGAAATGGCATCTTGTAATGTGTGGTGCCGTTTATCACTGCCTCCCTTCACTACCAAAGCACCTTCTGCTGCTGATGTTGTACACCAATCTGATAGTTTATCTCGCATCTCAATCACTAAACGTTCGGCAGTTTTTTTTCCAATTCCTGGAAGCTTGACTAAACTATTTGTATCATTATTTAACACGCAGTGCACAAATTGATCGGGGGTCGTACTGGATAAAATAGTTAATGCCAAACGTGGTCCGATGCCGTTTACTTTTAATAAAGCACGAAATAATAAACGTTCATCACGAGTATAAAAGGCATATAAATGGTGGGCATCTTCGCGTACTACAAAATGGGTCAATAAAGTAACGGTTTGCCCAACATCAGGAAGTTGATAAAAGGTGCTCATAGGAGCATCCATTTCATAACCAATACCATTTGCTTCTACCAAAAGCAAGGGAGGCTGTTTTTCTAAAATAGTGCCGCGAATTTGTCCAATCATAGAATGCCTTGTTTATCTGGGCTCAATTGTATTACAGTCATTCGAAGTATATGCACCTAACATATGAGATCAAGGAACGAGCGTCTATGAATTGGTATACTAACATTCTTCTCAAAATTGCGACAGAGCGATTTTTGTTTTCCTGGAAAGATAAAGAAATTTTGCGCTATCGGTTAGAAAAAGTAGACGAAAAAATAATAAGCGCATTTAACTTCGTTAATCATGAACAATTCGTGGAGATACCGTTAGATACCACGCTTTACCTCATTGATCACTTTAAAAAACGCGTGGATAAACTAAATCATTTTGCTGTAGCAGAAATCATAAAAATATTTGTTATCAGTAGTATCGTATCTTTAAAAATGACTCAAGACGATCCGCTCTCTCTCATCAGTTATTTAGAAATCATGTGTAGCAACTCAGAAAAACATCTTTTACGAAATCTTGCTAGATTGCATCTACTATCAACAAAATTTCTTGCGCCCGTCTTGCGAGTGGTTCTAGAACATCTACGAGAAATGGAATTGCATCATCTTCATGTTTTAGAATTTAAGACTCATTTACCTCAACCTTATTTCATCATGAGCCTCATTACAAAATATGGGAGTGAAAATGATATTACCCAATTTAGAAATGCATTAAATAGTATTTTTTACCATCATACCAACGACTATCGACAATTTTTTCTAATGAATGGTTTCTGTATGCTATCAGCAGCTCTAATAACCAATCACCCGGCAGAACATTATCCTATCATACATAACCATATTTTTAGTTTAATTAAAAATGCAGCCGGAATAAAAGATTTAAAAGACTTATTAAAAGAACTGAAAAAGCCACGATTTGATTTTTTAAAAACAATTATCATTCGATATGTAAATAATAATATCGCTCATAAAACAACCGCATGGGAAACCATCATGAATCAAATCTCTAGAAAAGCTGGTCTATGTGTTAAACAAGAATTTTCTCGCTACTACCCAACATTCTTTGCCAATCCATCTTATCTTCATCAGGGAGATATGGATCTACAATTATTTCATAATAATTTGCGCGCAAAAATAAAATGATATTCTTCAAAACGCAACACCAAGTTTGCGTAAGTTACGCACATGCGCATGACACAACGCAACCGCTAACGCATCTGCCGCATCAGGTTGTAACGTTTTTGCTAAATGAAGTAAACGTTGCACCATGTATTGCACTTGTTCTTTGTTTGCCGCACCATTGCCTACCACTGATTTTTTAACTTGGCGCGCAGAATATTCTGCAACTGGAATATCAAGCGCAACAATAGCTGCACCACGTGCTTGACCTAATTTTAATGCGGAATTTGGATTCTCATGCATAAAAATTTCTTCAATAGCTGCTTCTTGTGGTTGAAACGTTTGAATGATTTTTTGTAATCCAAAAAAAATATGGCGTAGTTTTTCACTTAAAGAATAAGAAGTAAGGTCAAGATACCCGCTGGCAAGATAAACATGTCGGTTTCCTTCAACTCGAATAATGCCATATCCGGTACGACGCGATCCTGGATCAATTCCAATGATCACAGACATAAAGCCAATCCTTTTAAATAAACTACTCATCCACCTCTACATTCGAATAAACTGCTTGTACATCATCCAGATCTTCAAGCACATCTATTAAACTAATCACCCGCTCGGCCATTTCCTTATCAGTAACAGAAACACGAGTGTGTGCAACCATCATGACATCGGCTTGCGCTGGCTGAAAGCCTGCTTTTATTAAAGCATCTTTAATGAAAATAAAACGTTCTGGCGATGTGATCACATCAACGCTTTTATCCGCATGGATCATTACATCATCCACACCTATTTCAAGCGCAATTTCTAATAGTTTTTCTTCATTCACGCCTGGCGCAAAGGTAAGTTGTCCTTGTTTTTTAAAAAGATAAGCAACTGAGCCATCCGTTCCTAAATGACCTCCGTGTTTGGTAAAAGCATACCGAACATCAGCAACCGTACGATTGCGATTATTCGTCATACAATCCACTACTATTGCTATTCCACCAGGACCATAACCTTCATAACGAACTTCTTCAACACACTCCCCTTCCATACCACCCGCACCACGTTTAATTGCACGATCAAGGACATCTTTTGTCATATTCGCTTCTTGCGCTTTATCTAAAGCTGCACGCAAGCGTGGATTAGTATTCGCATCAGCACCACCCATCTTGGCTGCAACCGTTACTTCACGAATAATTTTTGTATAAAGTTTTCCTCGTTTCGCATCTTGTTTGGCTTTATGGCGTTTTATATTTGCCCATTTGCTATGCCCCGCCATTTACAACTCCTTCACAACACGAATGCCTAATTCAATCAATTGTTCTGGTTCAACAGGAGCAGGCGCATCCATTAATGGGCAACTTGCGGTTTGAGTTTTAGGAAATGCAATAACATCACGAATAGAATCAGCACCTGTCATTAACATCACCAGGCGATCTAACCCAAATGCAATACCACCATGAGGAGGACAACCCATCTTCATTGCTGTTAGCAAATGCCCAAATTTTGCGTAAGCTTGTTCATCGCTCATATTCAACATGCGAAAAACTGCTTTTTGCATATCCGAAGAATGAATACGTATCGATCCACCACCAATTTCACTGCCATTTAATACCATATCGTAAGAGTAAGCTAAGATGCGCATAGGATCTTGATTCAATTCTTCAATTGAATTTACTTTCGGCATAGTAAACGGATGGTTGCATGCAGACAATTGCCCTTCGCCGCCTTCAAACATGGGAAAATCAACCACCCATAAAATGCGCCAACCTTCTGATACCATACCACGATCTTGCCCTACTTTAAGACGCAACGCCCCCATGGATTCATTCACTACCTTTGTTTTATCTGCTCCAAAGAAAATAATGTCACCTACTTTAGCTTGGGTACGCTCTACTATGCCTTGGATAGCAGCATCTGATAAAAATTTTAATATCGGCGATTGCAATCCCTCTTTGCCCTCAGCATTTACTTTGATATAGGCCAAACCACGCGCACCAAATACGCTGATATAACGTGTATAGTCGTCAATTTCTTTGCGACTAATACTCGCGCCACCTGGTACACAAAGTGCTGCAATACGTCCGTGTGGATCATTGGCTACATCTGCAAATACTTTAAAATCCACCTCACACATCAAATCGCCAATATCAATCAACTCAAGTGGAATGCGTAAATCCGGCTTATCCGAACCAAAACGACGCATGGCCTCAGCATGTGTTAAACGTGGGAAAGGTTGCGGCAACGAAACATTCAATATTTCTTTAAATAAACCATGTATCATTTTTTCCATAATAGCCTGAATGTCATGTTCATTTAAAAAAGAAGTTTCAATATCAAGCTGAGTAAATTCTGGCTGGCGATCAGCACGTAAATCTTCATCGCGGAAACAACGTACAATTTGGTAATAGCGATCTATACCAGACATCATCAATAATTGTTTAAATTGTTGGGGTGATTGAGGAAGTGCAAAGAAACTGCCTGGTTTAGTTCGGCTAGGTACTAAATAATCGCGCGCGCCTTCCGGAGTGGCACGAGTCAAAAATGGTGTCTCAATCTCAATGAATCCTTGCTCGTATAAGTAAGAGCGTAAATAACGAGCAATCTCCGCGCGCATTTTAAATCGAGCATACACTTCTTGCCGGCGAATATCTAAATAACGATAATGCAGCCGTGTTTCTTCTCCAACCTCATGGTATTCATCATCAATAGGAAAAGGTAGAGGCTCTGCGCGATTTAAAATCGTAAGCTCTGATACTTCAATTTCTACCTGCCCAGTCACCAAATGAGGATTCACTGTTCCATCAGGACGTTTTCTTACTTTACCTTTCACTTGGATGACAAATTCACTGCGTACCATTGCTGCTTGATGAAAAGCTTTTTGTTGTGATGGTGCAATAACAGCTTGCACAATACCTTCGCGATCGCGTAGATCCACGAAAATAACACCACCATGATCACGTCGACGATGAACCCATCCTGCTAATTGAACTTCTTGACCTAATAGTTGAGCAGTGACTTGGCCACAATAATGACTACGCATGATGATACCTACTGAGTTAACTTTTTTTACTGTTTCCATGTAACGCTGCCACTTTTGGCTGAACGACTCCTAATGAAATAACAAATTTTAACGCTTGATCAACACTCATATCCAACTCTATCACTTTGCTTTTAGGCGCCATCATCAGAAATCCAGAAGTGGGATTAGGAGTTGTTGGAATAAAATAACTCACCATAGGCTCATGATTTAAAGCAATCTCCACTGGTTTGGCCGCACTACCTGTTTGAAACGCAATGCTCCAAACACCTTCATGAGGAAACTGAACAAGAAGCACCTTACGAAAGGATTTTCCACCTGGCGTAAACATGGTTTGCGTGACTTGTTTCACACCTGTATAAATGGTTCTAACAAGCGGAATACGCGCAACAACAGCATCTCCTAATGCCACTAAACGCCTACCTAAGAAATTTGCAGCGATGACGCCAGTAAAAAAAATAACCAGAAGGGTAATCACCGCTCCCATACCTGGAATATGCACCCCTAGCAAAACATCTGGTTGATATCGCTCCGGTAGTAATAGTAATGAATTACTTAACAAATCACCTAAAAATTTAAGCGCGAGCACCGTTACCCAAATTGGTAACCAAACTAATAATCCTGAAATAAAGCTGCGGCGAATATAGGCAATCATGAGGAACCCGCCGATTTGTCACCGCCACCAGAGGTCGAATCATCTTTCGTATGGGTAGCTGGAGTAGGTGTGGTTGCGCCCGTATCACCACTTTGTTTCTTGTTATCGGCTGTATTAGTTCCGCCTTCTTTAGCAGTCCCTAATTCTGTTTTTTCGGTTTGCTTAGCCTTTTCTTTATCTCGATAATCTGTAGCATACCATCCCGATCCTTTTAACTGGAAACCAGCTGCAGAAACCAACTTGTTTAAGGTTGTCTGATGGCACTTGGGACATTCCGTTAAAGCTGCCTCAGAAACCTTTTGAAAAGCTTCTAGTTGATGGCCACAGGCTTGGCATTGATATTCATAAATGGGCATACACACCTCGAAAAACATCTATTTTAATCTGCGATTATTTTAATAAGATATAAGAAAAATAGCTAGCATAAGAGAAGCTTGCAAGGAATCTTAAGAGAAGTTACATTCATGCTCTTGTATGATGACCTGGAAATCAAAACATGCCTCCTTCTATCCTAATCACTGGCTGCGGAAGCGGCATCGGGCGTGCTACTGCACTTGCATTAAAACAGCGTGGTTATCGTGTATTTGCTGGGGTAAGAAAAATAACTGATATCGAGCAATTAAAAGCTCAAGGCCTAGAAGCCATTCAACTGGATATCACCGATGCCCTCTCTCGAGAAAAAGCAATTACAACCATTTTACAACTGACTGGTGGCACACTAGATGCTTTATTTAATAATGCAGGATGCTTAATCGCAGGTGCCATTGAAGATATCAACGAAGAATTAATGAACACTCAATTTGCCATAAATTTTTTTGGCATGGTTGCACTCACGCGCCTTATTTTACCTGTGATGCGCAAACAAGGCCATGGTCGCATTATTCAAAATAGCTCTATTTTAGGTATCATCACCATGCCTTATTACGGAGCATATAATGCATCTAAATTTGCTTTGGAAGGATGGAGCAACACCTTACGACAAGAATTGCGAGGTAGCGGTATTCATGTTGCCATCATTAATCTTGGTCCCATACAAAGCAAACTACGCGAACATTCCTTCGAAACTTATCAACAAACATTAGCAAAACAATCTAGTTTGCACACGCATGCCTACCAAAAATTAGAACGATCCTATTTTCATCCCGATAAAAAAAATCGCAGCATCATGCGCAACCCAGAAACAATCATGAAAGACATCATTCATGCATTAGAGAATCGCCGCCCTAACATTCATTATTACATCGGTTTTCCAATAAAATGCTTGGTATTTTTAAAACGTATGTTACCCGAGAAAATATTTGATTGGATCCTAACAAAAATATAACTGCAAACGCGCGTATCGCATCGACAATCAATGTTTACAGCTTAATTTTTTTTTAAGATGAGTTACAGTTTACTCATCACTAAAGAAAACCGCTGGTGATACACCAAATCGCTTAGACAAGCTGTGAATATGCTCTAATGTTAATTGACGTTCACCGTTCAAGATTTTAGACACCAATGATTGGCTGCCTATCTCTGGTAAATCATCTTGTCCCAAATCATGTTCATCCATAAGAAGTCTCAACGTTTCAATAGGCGATACTTTTCTTGAAAAATAACGTTTATTTTCGTAGGCTTCAATGTTACTAGCGATTAAGCTTAGCAAGCTTGTTGCTCGATCATCTTTATGATGTCGCGTCCAATCCATCAATTCATCTACAAAAATTAATAATTTTTCATATTCTGCTTCATTACGGGGAACATGTGCATAAGGTACAACATGTCCCCAGTGCTTTATTGTCTGTTGTAGGGCTCTCATAATTTACCTCTTTTCAAAGCGTCTTCATTTTTTCTCATACTATATACTCAGCGTGAGTCCAGGCGCGTTTAACATTGATGACCTGAGCCGTATAATCGATTTCTGTGATCAGTCGATATTTATTTCCACCTATATCGAATATCGTATAACGATGACTAACATAATCCACACTTGGAAATGTCCGCTTTAGCTCGTTAAAGCTCTGGTAGTTCGTTTGTTTGATTACCTTCTCCCATGCTGACAATGGATTTCTGCTATGTGGATGGTTTTTTACAAACTCTACGATTATTTTTCTTCCTATTAAGATCATATTGTCAGGATATGACATTTTGTCATAAATGTCAATCGGGGTTTAATACCCCATTAAATAAACTCGAGTGAAAATGGTTTAGTCGCACTCGCACTACTTATTGCAGAAAGTAGCATCAATTTCAACTTGGTGTTCGCAATTGAAACACACACTGTAGCATGAGTTCTTGTTTAAGTTTGGCCAACATATTATGGCTTGTCTCATATAAGTCGGTAACCGCATGTAAATAGTCTGGAATGCGTTCTCTTCGGCAATTGTTTGCAACATGCGCTGGAACATCTTTTCTGATTGTATACACACTTTTATTCCAATATTCCGTGCATGTATCACATGACCACCAACAGTCACTATATTTTACATAATTATCTAAACTGATAATGAGTGGCATAAAATCATAATATATACCATATGGCGTTCCTCTTGATTCAAGCTCTTCTAATTGTTGCAATGCTTGGCTCATTTGTTTTTTTTTGTAAAAGTAGAAAAGCATAATAGTCCACATTTGCCAATCTAACGCCCATAAAGCATATTGAAATGCGGTAATATCTTGAAACGTTCGACAACAATCTCTCGCTTGACCTTTTCGCAGTAATAAGCTCGCATCTTGTTCTAATATTGTCTCCACACTATCATAATCACTTTTTACAACTTGCTTTAATAAATAAGCAACTTTTAATGGTGGGTATTTAAATAGCGTATAATATGAATGAGAAGTCTGTGAGAAGTGACTTAAATCTTGCGCATCAAGCCAACAAGCCATTCGATTTTGCAAAATCTCGCTTGGTAAATCCGCTAAAGTAAAAATTTTGGATTGAAATTCATCCCTAAACACGTTACATTCCTTTTAGAAAAAATGCTTATATGGAGTTTCGCATGTCTTATATTCTCGTTCTTTATTACAGTCGATATGGTGCCGTCAAGCAAATGGCACAGCATATCGCACGCGGAGTTGAA
The DNA here is from genome assembly GCA_001801495.1 of Gammaproteobacteria bacterium RIFCSPHIGHO2_12_FULL_37_34. Classification (GTDB taxonomy): domain Bacteria; phylum Pseudomonadota; class Gammaproteobacteria; order DSM-16500; family DSM-16500; genus Aquicella. The sequence continues at coordinate 20,845 of MGXW01000091.1, read as the reverse complement.
TCAATTACCAACATGGAAGCAAGAATACGTACCGTTCCATCTGTCTCTCCTTCTACGGAGGCAACTGAACCTAGCATACCAGAGAGCGGCGCCATATACGTAACACTCGATGATTTGAAAAATTGTGCAGGTCTTGCATTAGGCAGTCCAACACGATTCGGTAATATGGCAGCTCCCATGAAATATTTTATCGACCAAACAAGCAGCCTTTGGTTATCAGGAAGTTTAGTTAATAAACCCGCTACAGCTTTTAGCTCAACAGCCAGCTTGCACGGTGGACAAGAAACAACCCTGCTTAGCATGATGTTACCTTTGTTTCACCTAGGGTTTATTTTACTCGGTGTCCCCTATACGGAATTAGATCTCAATACTACGCAAAGTGGAGGCACACCTTATGGCACAACCCACGTTGCTGGCGCATCTGGTAAAAACCCCGTTACGGATGAAGAGTCGCGATTATGCTTTGCTCAAGGTAAACGCTTAGCTGAAATTGCAATGCAATTGCAAAAAATTTAAGAGGAGTGTTTTTTACGACAAAGGGTATCCTTGCGTCCATGAGCAAGTGCGGGAAGCATAATGCGTTACTTGATCATGCCAACAAATGACTCAGTTCAATGAACATTCTCTATGATGCCGCACCCATGTCACTATTGCTCGTGTAAGGAAAACGAGGCTTGTTAGACGAATAAATTACATGTTGAAATTATGATTGATATGCTACATAATTTAAGCATAAATTAAGTACTTATACACGAGGATCAATATATGAGTAGAGCAACTGTCAAAATGTCTTTACATCTGTCACCAGAAACTAATGACATGCTAGAACAGCTTTCTCAAGATAACCATTTAACGAAAAGCGATTTACTGCGAAAATCTCTCGCCCTTATGCAAGTAGCTTTAAAAAACAAAAAAAAAGGCAATCATTTAGTAGTGTTAAATGACAAAGGAGAAAAAGAGGGCGAGATCATAGGATTATGACAAATATCAATCTTGAGGAATTAGCTGCGCATCTTGATGTTCATATAAAATCAAAAAATAAAGAAGAACCAGAGGATGCAAAGTTAAGAAGATTTAAGGATAAATGGCTATTTATTGCAACCATTGCCGCAATCTGTATAGTTTTTATTGTATGTATCGCTTTAATGATATTGCAGCCGAATTTTGCTGGCATAGCATTAAATGGCATCATTGGTTTAACTATGGCATTGGCTGGCTACTATGTGAGAGGAAAATCGTAACTCCTCACCTGGGGTTACAAAAAATCAATTTAGATCCCATTGCTTTGTCTTAAGCTATCTCTTGCCGCATGGTTCTCGCTATCTCGATCTGAATGAGAAAATAAACCATGCGAGTGAAGCAAAGCAAGCGATGCCCCTCCCAATGTTCCAACCAATCCGCTCACGAGAGCAAAAATTAGAATAGAACGAGAAGATGACCGATGCTCGGACAAAAACGTTAACACACCCATTATAGTAGCCCACTTGCACGCAACCCCAGCATATTCTTGTGTTAATTTTGAACTATTTTTTACATTAAGATGATTCATGTTTTATACCCTCATTAGACCCATTAGACTCTTGTATAAGCTATCTTATTGGCGTTAATATACCAGCCTGCTCTTAACATGGAAGAGGACAATCAGCATGGCTATTCAATTAGTTTGTGCAATTGCAGCTTTAACAGGATTGTTGTTTGGTTTTGATACCGGTATTATCTCGGGCGCTTTATTATTTATTGAAAAAAGCTTCCCGCTATCCATCCTCATGAAAGAATTAATTGTCAGCAGCGTATTGGTGGGCGCGATGCTTGGTTCATTAAGTAGCGGACGATTAACCGATTATTACGGACGCCGCAAAATTATTCTTATTATTTCTGGTATGTTTATTGTCGGTACATTAATTGCCTCTCTAGCAACCAGCGTGAATGCAATTCTGTTTGGCCGAATTTGTATTGGTATTGCAATAGGTATTGGCTCTTATACCGCACCACTTTATATTGCCGAAGTTGCCCCGCAAGAATGGCGTGGAGGGTTGGTTTCACTTAATCAATTAGCAATTACTATTGGCATCATGTGTTCTTATTTTATCAATTATGCGTTTACTGATGTTGAAACTTCCTGGCGCTTAATGTTTGCTATCGGCTTATTACCTGCTATTTTGTTAGGAATCGGCATGTTGTTTTTACCTGAAAGTCCTCGATGGTTAGCAAAGCAAAAAAAATTCGATCAAGCTAGAAATACGCTCATCTATTTGCGCCATACTACTCACATCGATTCAGAATTGACAGAAATTAAAAATAGTTTAAATCTACGTGAAGCTAAAATTTCAGAAATTTTTGCACCTTGGATTCGCCCTGTATTATTTATGGGAATAGCGCTTGGTTTTTTTCAACAAGTGACAGGTATTAATACTATCATTTATTATGCTCCAACTATTTTCCAAATCGCCGGTTTTCAAGACACATCCAGTTCTATTCTAGCAACCGTTGGGATTGGGGTTGTGAATGTCCTTGCTACTATTTTTGCAGTCTTTTATTTGGATAAAATCGGTCGCCGTAAATTATTATTGACTGGTTTAATTGGTATGGGCTTAAGCTTAATTGCCCTTAGTTTAGCATTTCAATGGGATAGTACATCCCTGCGTACCATTGCGGTACTTAGCACTTTTACTTATGTAATCTGTTTCGCATTTAGTTTGGGCGCTATGCTATGGTTACTCGTTTCTGAAATTTTTCCGCTTGATGTTCGTGGTGCGGCAATGAGTGTGGCTGTGTTTAGTTGTTGGCTATGGAATTTTGTTGTGTCATCGACATTTCTAACTTTACTTCACGCACTTGGTCCTACCAACACTTTTATGCTTTATGCCATCATGTGTATTGTAGGATTCGTTTATTGTTATTATAAAATACCTGAAACAAAAGGTGTGTCATTAGAAAAAATTGAAGACAATATTCGCCGAGGAATAACTGTGCGTGAAATTGGTCAACCTGTTTTTGTTCCCCAATTATCGCCAGAGACAGAATAAATACTGACTAGTCTGAAAAACTTATGCCAAAAAAAATTATAGCCTGGGATTTAGGCGCTACTAAATGTGCAGCAGCAATCGTTGAATACAGAAAAAATAATGCGTTTCAATGCAAAAAACGAGCTTGTGTTAAAATTCAATCGCATACTTCTTTAGATGAATTATCTACCGCTTTAGAAAATCTTTTAGAAATTAAAATGACAGATGCCGATTCCATTTGTATTGGCGCAGCAGGCCAATATGATGGCGAATATTTGCAATTAGCAGCAGGTTATCCTTATCCTATGGGTTTTGCAGCATTAGCCAAACAACAACAATGGCCGCCATTTGCTATTGTGCATGATTACTCTCCTGTTATTTGCGCTACATTCACTTCTTACATTGAGGAAACTAAAAATATTAAATCGCTAAATCAAGCAAAAATAAATCCTCTTGGTCGACGAGTTGCCTTAGGAATAGGGACAGGTGTAGGACTAAAAGATGGTTTATTGCTAACAAACGGTGATTTTTGGTTAGGCACCAATGAAGTTGGCCATATTGGAATTACAACACCACCGCTTACCGAAAAAATTTATTTAGAACGACATCATGATTTGCTTCGTTTTTTACGTAGCGATGGTCTCCTAAAAGAAAATGAAACGTTAACATTTGAAAAAATATTAGCAGGTCGCGGAATTGTCCGCCTTCACTCTTATTTTGATCGTCATGCTAAATATAGAACATCAGAAGAAATTGGTAACTTAGTACGTCGTGGTCAAGCAAATGAAACGCTAGCAACTTTTGCTTGGTATCTCGGTTTATTAGTCGGCACCGTACAACTTTCATTTATGCCTGATGGTGGTCTTTGGTTGACAGGAGGTGTGATACTCAATCATCTAGAAATATTTGATCACCCTGATTTTTATAATGGTATTGAATCTTCACCTGCTTATTTGAATTTGCGTCAACAATTTCCATTAGCCGTACTTTGCAACACGGAACATGCTTTTATGGGTGCTGCCTATTATGCAAGTAAGCGCTTGATGTGAACGGTTTTCACCTCATCGAATTACTTGCAACACTCGTTATTGTGAGCATATTAGCGTTCATCAGCGTGCCACTTTACACGCCGTATCTTGTTCAAGCACGTCGAATGGAAGCAACGATTACCTTATCGAAACTAGCAATCGCAATGGAACAATATTATATTGAACATCATACCTATCGAGGGGCAACGCTTACTACTTTGCATTTTCCAAACCAAACCGGAAAAAACCATTATCAACTCGCCATTCGCAATCATGATAATGATTTCACACTCCTTGCTACACCACACGGCTTCCAAGCCAAACATGATCTTGCTTGCAATGTTCTCACGTTAAATTCAAACGGAGAAAAAGGCATGACTGGTACAGGTAAGGTAGAAGAGTGCTGGTGATTATCAACGATTGTGTGAATATCGTTTAAGCTTCCAAATACCGCATGGCTTCTTGTGCCAACTCATCTAACCCCTGCTTCGCCAAGCCTGAAACCACAAATACTCGGCTTTGCCAATAAAGCCGCTCCACAATATCTGCTTTTACTTTTTCTACTTCATCTGGTGGCAACAAATCAGCCTTATTTAATACCAGCCAACGTTCTTTATTTAATAAGTCTTCGCTATATAAACCAAGCTCATTGCTAATGGCTTTGACTTGCGCTACAGGATCACTACCATCCACGGGAAACATATCAACAACATGCAATAATAAACGCGTACGAGCAACATGTTTTAAAAACCGTATCCCTAAGCCTGCGCCAGTTGCTGCCCCTTCTATTAACCCAGGTAAATCCGCAATGACAAAACTATGAAATTGCGAAACTCGAACAACTCCGAGTTGAGGATATAAAGTAGTAAAAGGATAATCAGCAATTTTAGGACGTGCAGCAGACATTGCACTAATGAGAGTCGATTTACCAGCATTAGGCATGCCCACTAAACCAACATCTGCCAATACTTTAAGTTCTAAACGAAGATTGCGAGATTCGCCTTCTTGACCGGGAATGGTTCGGCGAGGAGAACGATTGATACTACTTTTAAACTTTGCATTACCAATTCCATGACGTCCTCCGTAAGCGACACACAATGTTTGCCCTGCTTGCGTTAAATCACCAATCAATTCATTAGTGTGATCATCATAAACCATGGTGCCAACAGGAACGTGCAGCATTAAATCTTGCCCACTTTTTCCAGAACAATTACGGCCACCACCTTTTTCGCCATCTTTAGCTTCGTAAGTATGAATGAAACGATAATCTATTAAGGTATTCATACCATGGTGGGCAAGAAGAAAAATACTACCACCATCTCCTCCATCACCACCATCTGGGCCACCAAATGGCATAAATTTTAAGCGAAGAAAGCTACAGGCGCCATCACCACCTTTCCCAGCTTGGACATAAATTTTAGCTTCATCGACGAATTTCATAGGTAGGTTAGATGCACTGCACGCAGATCATGTTTCCTATCCGAGTGAAGCAGCTTCTAATGGATCAATACTGACACAACGCTTATGTAATGCACCCTTCACGCCAAATTTTACACGACCAGCTTTTAAGGCGTATAAAGTGTGATCTTTTCCTATACCAACATGCATACCAGGATGAAATTGGGTGCCACGTTGCCGCACAATGATTTCACCTGCTTTAACTACTTGGCCACCATAACGTTTAATGCCTAGATATTTAGGCTGAGAATCACGACCATTTCGTGTACTGCCGCCCGCTTTTTTATGTGCCATTTTGTATCTGCCTTTTAAGCTTTAATTTCGGTAATTTTTACTTCTGTATAATTTTGCCTGTGTCCTTGCCATTTTTCATGGTGCTTGCGTCGATGAAACTTAATAATATGAATTTTCTTGTGTCGCCCTTCAGAAACTACAGTAGCAGAAACTTTACCATTTTTTAAATAAGGGGCGCCTAATTGAATATCACTACCTTCACCAACTAGCAAAACTTTATCAAAATTAACAGTTTGGCCTACTGCTTCAGGCAAAGATTCCAACTTTAAAGTATCCCCTTCTTTAACCCGATATTGTTTGCCACCGCTTAAAATCACTGCGTACATTGTAAAACTCCAACTATTTTTTCAATAAATGGTCTTAAAAAGAGGACGATTATAGGGTATAAACCTATGCCCTGCAACCGCTTTTCAGTTTTAATACGCGAGATCAAATATTTGACCGCTAATAATGGTATACACTGGCCAACCAATAAGCTTGCGCCCGGCAAATGCTGACCATTTGCATTTGGTTTGCAATTCATCGTTATTTACTACTTTCGTTTTGCGTAAATCCACTAATACATAATCATGATTTGGTTCGAGTTTAAATATGTCGCGTACTCGCGTACAAGTTAATTCAACAATCCGTTGCAATGAGATTGTTCCAGCATGATACGCCGTGAGTAACAATGGCAACGTTGTTTCAATGCCTGGCATGCCAGATGGGCATTCACCATACACTCGTGCTTTTTCACTTTCCAGATGTGGTGCGTGATCAGAACCAATGGTATCAATCGTGCCATCATGTATCGCATCCCACAATGCTTGATGGTGTTTATGATGACGCAAGGGAGGATTCACCACTGCTTTCCCTTGCAAATCCACGTACGCACCTTCATGTAAAAATAAATGATGCGGCGTGGTTTCTGCATACACGGTCAATCCTTCTGCTTTCGCAGATTGGATCAAGGCAAGCTCATCTATTGTACTAACATGCAAAATATATAAACGCGTTTTATATTCACGCGCCAATTGAATAGCTTTTAGAACCGCAGTTGCAGCAACAGCCTCATGACGAATGATGGAATGATCGCTATATTTTTTTGTCTGACTAAATTTAACTTGACGTTTGCGAATCATAGCTTCATCTTCAGCATGCACCGCAACTAATAAGTTTAATTCGGCAGCCATTTTAAAAACCTGATGCAAACTTTCGTCATCATCTATCACTAAGTTACCTGTACTACACCCCATAAAAACTTTGACACCAATTACATCGTGCCAAACACGATGAATTTCCTGCAAATGCTTTTTGTCTGCCCCAAAATAAAGTTCATAATGTAAAGGGATATTGGCTTCTGCTAATTGCTGATGAATGAGCGCCTTTTTTTCTTGTAGCAATTCTGCAGTAACGGTAGGTGGAATGGTATTTGGCATATCAAGAACTGTCGTATAACCACCGCAAATAGCAGCACGTGCAGCAGTATGCCAATCCTCTTTGTGTTCCATGCCAGGTGTACGGAAGTGAACATGCGGATCAATTAAACCAGGGAAAATAGTTAAACCCTCTGCATGTAATTCAGATGATTGTTGACTTGGCAGTGTTAATTCTATTGGGTTGCCATCAAGAGATAACGCACCAGTAATATGTAACATATCACCCCAAGCAAAAGCATAATAAATCCACTACACAATCCCATATTTACTTTTATTGATTATGGGATTTTTGCACAAACTAAATTCAATCTATACATTCCTAACTAATATACGGGCCATCGTATATTAGTCAATATGAAACGAATTTATGAATCTATCATTAAAAAACATATTGAGCATTATAAGCAAATGCTTTTGTTCAAAAATAAGTCATTTAACATTGCTAAAAGCTAGCTACTAACAAAAAAGTTTACGAAAAAATTTATTTAGGGCAGTATTTACGCGAAGCGTTATGCTTAGCGGGAGCCGCTTTCCCCCCAGCGTTCTTGCTGGGGGAGAGGGAATGCCTGTGAATAGTTACTTTCTAGAGGTGCCTATAAGGAAATCTTAAGTATTATTATCCATTATTATGCTATTATTTTTTTAAAAGTATGAGCGAGGGACTATGAATCCGCGATCGATAGGCGAATCAATATTAAACACAAATAAAGCTCAAGTATTGTCCTCCATTCAAGGGGGAAGTACAGTCAAAATAATGGCTAAATTGTTTGAACTATCAACGGGTATTTCAAATCTATCTCATATTCAACAATCAAAAGATGGCATGATTTTAGATAGCCAATTAGCTACAACCTATGAAAAATTGGAAAAAGATGATCCGAGTCGTTTATCCAAAATGACTGAAGAAATTCATAGCGAAATTAGTCAATTACAACAAATTAAAACAACTGTGTCGTTTGCAAAGAATTTTGATCAACAATATCAACCCTTAAAACAACAGGTCTCCGATTACATTCAGGCAAACGAAGCTGTAAAAAACAAGGTGAGTAACTATAAAAAAGAATCAAGTATTTATGAACTATTCAAAAAATATGACGAGAAAAAAAGTTCTCCCATTGCATTCAAAGAAGAATTAGAAAAAATCAAAACCAAACACACTGAATTTTTTGATGCAGTAAGAGAGTTGCTTGACAGAAAAAATATGTTACTACAAACTTTACAAGTATTACAAAAAGATACATCCACTATGCTTGCTGCTACAAAAGGCGCGCTACCAACCTCTCCTCTTCTACCTCCTTCTCACACGCAAGAAGTTTAACGTGTAAACTTACGTGCTTTGCTGCTGCGGTATCATCAAGTGATGCACGCGTACACCACTCATCCATAATGTTGCAAAATAAATCATGACACTTGAAATCAACACAAAAGCTAGATGGCTATAGCGCCACCACGCATCATGCGTTATCCACGTCTGAACAGTCCCTGTACTAATCCAAAGCCACATACCAAGCACAAGATTAGCAATGACTAACCGCGTAGCGAATAATCTCCAACCATCACGCGGATGATAATAACCACGTTGTCTCAAAAAATAAAATAAAAAACTTGTATTCAGTAATGCAGAAAGTGACGTGGCTAAAGCAATACCAGCGTGCGCTAATGGTAAAATGAGTAATGCATTAAATAACATATTCGATACCATCGCAATGATACCCACGCGCACTGGTGTTCGCATATCTTGTTTTGCATAAAAGCCAGCAGCTAAAATTTTTACTAGCATAAAAGGGGTAATACCAATTGCAAACGCAGTTAAACTTTTGCTTGCCATCATCACGGCATAACCATCAAAATGTCCGTATTGAAAAAGCGTAGAAATTAATGGCCCTGAAATCACAGCCATGACTACCCCTGCAGGAATACCAACGAGTAACACTGCACGCAATGCCCAATCGATGGTGAGAGAAAAGGATTGTTCCGATTGGCTAGCATGATGACGTGATAGATGTGGCAAAATAACAGTTGAAATAGCAACACCAAATACACCTAATGGAAATTCCATTAATCGATCGGAATAATACAACCAAGATACACTGCCAATCATCAGAAACGAAGCAAACAATGTATCAATTAATAAATTAACTTGCCCCACAGACACACCAAATAAAGCAGGAACCATCAATTTTAATACACGCCTCACTCCGGGATCACGAAAATTAATTTTTGGTTTGGGTAATAACTGTAATTGCCGCAAAAACGGCCATTGGAATGCTAATTGAATGAGGCCTGCGATACATACACCCCACGCTAACCCAATAATGGGTTTTGCAAATTGAGGTGATAACCAAATAGCCGATCCTATCATCACCAGATTTAAAAAAACAGGCGTGAGGGCAGCTACCCAAAAACGATTGTGGGTATTTAAAATGGCACCGGAAAAAGCAGTCATGGAAATAAAAAATAAGTAAGGAAAATTAATGCGTAACATGGTAACTGCAAGATCAAAACGATCGCCTGAAGCTTGAAAACCAGGGGCAAATAACCGAACTACCCAAGGCGCGCCTATGATTCCTAATAGAGTAATAACCAGCAAAGCAACACCTAATGTACCTGCCATAGCATGAATAAACTGCTTTGACTCTTCTTGCGATTTTTGCTTGTGATACTCTGATAACACAGGAACAAATGCTTGAGAAAATGAACCTTCAGCAAATAAACGCCGCATAAAATTAGGTATTCTGAAAGCAACAGAAAAAGCATCAAATTGAGCGGTTGCTCCAAAATAATAGCTCGTGACCATATCGCGGATAAAACCAAACACTCGCGAAATCATGGTCATGCTAATAACCACTGATGTTGATTTAAAAAGAGATTTGCCCATGAGGAACATGACCACCTACAAAATAGCAATAGTAACAAATTGACATTCTGATGAAAACAGCGGATGATACCCGGTTTTTACATATCTTGAAAAATGTGGAGATTTCAACCTTGGCCAATACCAAACAAGCGAAAAAACGCGTTCGACAAGCTGAAAAGCACAGGCAACATAATGCTAGCATGCGTTCTATGCTACGTACTTATATTAAGAAAGTAGCTGCTGCTATTACAACTGGAGATCAACAAGTCGCTCTTAGCGCCTTACGAGAAGCAACTCCTGTTATTGATAGCATGGTCAATAAAAAGATTATTCACCGGAATAAAGCTGCAAGACACAAAAGCCGTTTAACTGCTCATATTAAAAAAATGGGTGAACAATCATCGGCTGCTGCCAGCAAATAACCCTGTACCAAAAGCCGCTACAAACTGACGGTTTTTTCAAAAAAACGTACAAGGGAAATGGAAGAAAGTGGTGAAGAAGAAAACACGAAACGATGTAAATTGTGAGATGTGAGATCAGTTTCTCTACGGGAACAAATTTTTTCTTGCTTTCTTGCTTTCTTGCTTAAGTGTGGCTCTCAGTTCATTCAATGCGTCATCTTTTTTTCTACGTAAGCAATCCACCATTCCTAAAGCCTCTTTTTGGCTAAACCATGCACTCGATGGGTAACCACCAGGCGCTGAATCTGATAACGCCATTCGTCCCCAATCCGGTTCGCTATAACTACTCACAGCATAACGACCTAATGCACTTTTAGGTAAAAAAAACGGTGTATGATCATTCAAATATACCTTACGAACTAATAGCTTATTACCATACGCGACATTATAAAGTCCTTGGCAATAAGCTTGTGCCCAACATGCTGGTAAGTATTGCTGTAAATAACCAATAACTTGGGAGACAAATAAAGAACCTTGTTTTTCATTCCACGTCCCTGGCGGGTCTCTATCCCAACTAAATCTTTTATGGCTCGATTTATTACGATATGTTTCTAGAGCAGCAAGGTATGATCGAATATCAAAGTGTTTCCCATGTGTTATGACATCTTTTGGAAGAAAATTCCGCCTAAACTTTTCTAACGCTACTTCGGTCTCATGACTTAATTGATCATCAACAAATATTTCATTTGAGATTGTATCAGCAAGCGATTTGAAATTATAAATTTCAGCATGCTCCTCATCAGGAAATTGTTCAAGAAATTGTTCTAATGCTGTTTCCAAACCATGGGGTAATTGCCTAAAATAACGTTCTATCAGCATATAGCACATTTCAACATCTTCTGCGCCTAGAGCAATCTGAAAAGGGCAACCTATTATTTTTCGTTCTGAATAATCTGTTACTTGTGCCATAAAATAAAGTAATGCAGGATTTTTATCGAGCGTTTCCTGTACTTCCCTCTCTTCTCCATATACTACATGTCGAAGTAGTTTACCTCCTTGCTTTAAAGCTTCCTTCTGTGAAGTAAGTAGATAGTTGGGTGGCGTTATTTGTTTGGTTGAAAAAAATCGTGTGAAACCAAGCTTTAAGTTGAATTTTAGCGGGGGGAAAGGCGCCCCACGATGAAAAATAGAAAAGGAAGTGATCGATTTAAATTGCATAGCCTAGCCCAACATCATCTGCTGCTGATCCGCACATTGCAATAATCTACCATGCGCATCTAAAATGACACCATTTTTATTTGGATAAGCAACACGTGCTCTACCTGTTTTACTTAAAACAATAGCCCACGTTGGTAAACCACTTGTGTTCGGACAATACCAAAATGTACCATTATCACTACGCATGGCGCCCGTTGGCAAAAATAATAAATCATCACGTTTTGAAGGAAATGAACGCCAACGCAATAAACCTCGGTTCGCACGAGTTTGTATGGTCGTTAGTATTTGCTCATTACTGTTGACAACACCATCTTTATTTTCATCAACAAATACCAATTGCCCATCCAACCAATTGCCTGAACAATCTAAATTATTTTTACTTTGACATAATGCAACTGGCATATGTCGAATTTGCGCTTCTTCGCGAGCAAATTGAATAGAATGCAACAACTGTGTTTGCAAAATTTTGCCATTGGCATGATCGTAAACGCGTTTTAATAACGGTAAAGAAATGGTTGTAAACACAGCAATAATTGTTAATACAATGAGTATTTCAAAAAAAGAAAAACCCTGGCGTTTGGCTTGAATAAACATAATCACTCTTTTTGACGCATATGAGGAAACAAAATAACATCACGTATAGAAGAAGAATCAGTAAATAACATCACCAAACGATCAATGCCTATCCCCTCCCCAGCTGTTGGTGGCATACCATGTTCCAACGCAACAATATAATCCTCATCAAATGGCATGGCCTCTTCATCTCCTGCTGCTTTATTAGCCATTTGCTCACGAAAACGTTGCGCTTGATCTTCTGGATCATTTAACTCCGAAAAACCATTGGCAATCTCTCGACCTGCAATAAACAATTCAAATCTGTCGGTAACAAATGGATGAGCATCGTTGCGACGGGCAAGCGGAGATGTTTCAGCAGGGTATGCTGTAATAAAAGTGGGCTGCTTTAATTGATGTTCTACTGTTTTTTCAAAAATCTCTACTTGAATTTTTCCCAATCCATGATTTTCTTGAACAGGAATGTTTAATTGCTTAGCGGTTTGCCGTGCGGTTTCTAAAGAAGCTATGTCAGCTTCTCGTAAATTATTAAATTGCAAAATAGCATTGTTTAAAGTTAAACGATGAAATGGTTTACTCAAATCGAGCACTTGTCCTTGATAAGTAAATGTGAATGAACCTAACACCTCTTGCGCAATTTTTCGAAACATTTCTTCGGTTAAATTCATTAAATCTTGGTAATCAGCATATGCTTGATAAAATTCCAACATGGTAAATTCAGGATTATGCTGGGTAGATAATCCTTCATTTCGAAAACTACGATTAATTTCAAATACGCGTTCAAAACCACCTACCACTAAACGTTTTAAATATAACTCCGGGGCAATGCGTAAATAGAGCGGCATATCCAATGCATGATGATGTGTCACAAAAGGTTTCGCCGCTGCACCTCCAGCAAGCACTTGCATCATCGGTGTTTCTACTTCAAGAAAATCATGTGCTTTTAAAAAGTGTCGTAATGCATCAGTTACTTTTGAACGAGTAATAAATATTTTTCGTGTTTCTTCATTTGCAATCAAGTCTAAATAACGCTGACGATAACGTGTTTCGTGATCTGTCAATCCGTGATATTTATCTGGTAAAGGTCGAATTGCTTTTGTTAATAAAGAAATATGTTTTACTTTTACAGAAAGCTCTCCCGTTTTTGTTTTAAACAACACACCTTCCGCACCAATAATGTCGCCCAAATCCCATTGTTTAAACTGCTCATAAACATTCTGTCCCACATCATCTTGTCGTATATATAATTGTATATAGCCTGACATATCCTGAATATGAATAAAGCTCGCTTTCCCCATTAAACGACGCCTCATCATACGACCAGCTACTGTAACTAAAATGGGATTGGCCTCTAATTCAGCTTCATTTTTATTGTGATGCTCAGTCAATAAGCAAGCCGCCAATGCATTACGATGAAACCCGCTTGGATAAGCTTGATCTTCCATACGCCAAGCTGCTAATTTATGACGGCGCTGTTCAATTAAATCATGCGTATCTATTTCATTTTCTGGTTTATGATCTGACATGGTTACAATCCGCTTAATAAACTTGCTTCAATAAATTTATCTAAATCGCCATCTAAAACAGCTTGGGTATTGCCTACTTCTATGCCTGTACGTAAATCTTTAATACGTGACATATCCAATACATAAGAGCGAATCTGGCTGCCCCAAGTAATTTCTTTTTTACTAGCTTCTAACACTTCTTGTTTAGCATGTTGTTTTTGTTTTTCCATTTCATACAAGCGAGCACGCAATTGCTTCATAGCTTGTGCGCGGTTTTTATGTTGCGAGCGATCGCTTTGACATTGCACAACAATATTAGTCGGGGTGTGCGTAATACGCACCGCTGAATCTGTGCGATTAACATGTTGACCGCCAGCACCCGATGCACGATAAGTATCAATACGCAAATCTGCTGGATTAATTTCTATTTCAATATCATCATCAATCTCAGGTGAGACAAATACAGATGCAAACGATGTATGCCGTTTATGATTAGCATCAAACGGCGATTTACGAACTAAGCGGTGCACACCACTTTCAGTACGTAACCAACCATAAGCATATGGGCCACTCAATTTAACCGTTGCACTTTTAATCCCAGCCACTTCACCTGGTGAAACCTCAATCAATTCAGTATGAAACCCATGACGCTCACCCCAACGCAAATACATGCGGAGCAACATATTTGCCCAATCTTGAGCCTCGGTTCCACCAGAGCCAGATTGAATATCCATATAAGCGGCATTTGCATCCATCTCTCCAGAAAACATCCGCCGAAACTCGAGTTCTTCCAGTTTTTTGGTGAGTTTTTCAACATCGTTAGTAATAGCAGCTAATGTTTCTGGATCGTTTTCCGTTGTTGCTAGTTCATGTAGTTCATCGTTATCACATATCTGATTCTTAAGCCCTATCATCATGTGTACAACCTCAGTTAACTGAGCACGTTCTTTGCCTAGAGCCTGGGCTTTTTCTGGTGATTTCCATAAATCGTGGTTTTCTAGTTCTTGCTGAATGGCTTGTAAACGTTCGAATTTTTTATCAACTTCAAAGATACCCCCAAAGACTATCTAAGCGAGCCTGCAATTCTTTGAGGTAATTTTTCATTGAAGTAATTTCAATCATAGCAAAGCCTATTTAACATATTAAACAGCCACCTCCTCCTTAAAAAGATCGGGAGCAGGATGGCTGTTAATGTATCAAGTTTTTAGGTAAGTGGAAAGTTCTTTATCAGCCAAACCTTCTTGTTCGCGGTAGTGATTCACACTGATTTTCCTCTTGTAACAACTGATCAATTGATATCTTATCAACCACCCAAGGGGAAACTAATTTATTAACTTT
This sequence comes from Gammaproteobacteria bacterium RIFCSPHIGHO2_12_FULL_37_34, assembly GCA_001801495.1. GTDB lineage: Bacteria > Pseudomonadota > Gammaproteobacteria > DSM-16500 > DSM-16500 > Aquicella. The sequence goes on along the minus strand of MGXW01000091.1, from coordinate 5,750 downwards.
TTCACAAAAACCAGGGACTTGATCAGGTGCCGTAGAAATAAGTGGCTCTATATCCCGCATAATACTTATAAAAAGCTGCGCCTCATCTTCAAAAAGATAGAATTTTTTCCATGATTCTGTTGGGCTAGTATATTGAATACCAACCGTTTGCTTTTCTGGATCGGGAAACTGAAGATAAATATTAGAATCTTTTAGTTGTTTTAGAATATCGTCAAGTGATATTAAATAAATACCACCCAATTCTGAATATTTTCGACCACCGTTTGCTTCAAAAAAGTCTAAGGGACTTTTATTTTCAGCATTCCACTGATAGTTTGTATCTCGCATAGCAACGACTTCTTGAAGTATTGCATCGCTCATCTTAAACTTAGATTTACTTATGCTATCCAATGCTTTTTGAGCTGCTTTTGCTCGATCTTCGTTAGATTTAAATGAAAATTTTTGGTTACCTTTTATCGTCTCATCTAGTCTCCAAAAGAAGTTAGAACCACTGCCTTGATATTGAGCCTCTTTATGTATAGGATCAATATATTTTTCCTTGAATACATCTTCTGATAAGTTAAGCTCGATATGCTGAACAAAAGTCAAGCGCGCGAGTTTTTTATTCACTGAATAATAGATATTTTGTTCATCTATACTCTCTTCACCAACTATTTCGCTCGGGTCAAATTGCATCCCATTAAATCGTTTGCGCTCAAAAGCATCACAAATAGTATCGTAAATAGAGTGCTCTTTGTTATACCTCGCACCAACGGTTGGAGTAAGCGCTGATCTATTATGATAATCTCCCATCACAAGATAAAACCGCTTATTATTTAATCGGTAAATAGTCACTACTCCAACGCCTAAGTCGTTTTGTACCATATCTGCTGTAGCAAAATATTGTTTTAAAGAATCTAAATTCATATATATACCCTTCAATTTATTTTAGAAGATCATGACACACTATTTAACGCATATTTTTTAGCCATTTCTCTCTGCTGAAAAAAATAGATACTTCCTTGTTTTGATATGGCGTTCGAAATAAATACGAAAGCGGACTATAAAAGATTGTAATAGTAAAAACAAGAAGGATAGATAG
>MGXW01000091.1:0-4647 GCA_001801495.1 Gammaproteobacteria bacterium RIFCSPHIGHO2_12_FULL_37_34 | reverse complement strand
GAGTAGGATGTTGTAAATTCTTACATTCATATGTTATAATTTACAACATGATTGAAAGACATTTGATTAAGCTTATTGAGCAATCATTAAAACGATTTCCAGCTGTGTTATTGATAGGCGCACGCCAGGTAGGGAAATCAACACTGGCAGAACAGCTCATTCAACATGGCTTACTGGATTATTACGTATCACTTGATGATTTAAATCATTTGGAAGCAGCAAGAGGTGATCCTGATGGTTTTCTTGCGAGCTTTGGCTCACGAGTTGCTATTGATGAAGTTCAGCATGTCCCTGATCTGATGCGGGCACTTAAATTTTCCATCGATAAAAAGCGCCAAAATGGAAGATATTTGCTAACTGGATCTGCGAATATTTTAGCTTATCCCCGGGTGAAGGAAAGTCTTGCTGGTAGAGTAGATGTTATTTATCTTGAAGGCTTGAGCCTGGGCGAACAATTGCGCCAACCCAAATCATCCACATTACTATCTGATTTATTTTCTTACCAAACAAGTGAAAAATTTATTACCCATTGTCGTCAACGAATGAAAATGATTCCAAAACTAACATTACAAATGATTTTTAAAGCGATTTTTTATGGCGGGTTTCCTTCTATTGTTTTAACAAATGACCCCTATTTTAATGCGCGCTGGTTTTCAGCTTATCAAACAACTTATCTTGAACGCGACGTACGTGATATTGGAAAATTAGTTGATATTATTCCTTTTACCAAATTATTACGCCTGATCACATTACGTACAAGCAATTTATTAGTCAACGCAAATCTAGCCAAAGATGTTGGGATTGATCAACGAACAATTGTGCGTTATTTGGGAATGTTAGAATTAACTTTTCAATGCCATCGTTTAATGCCATGGCATGCAAATATTAATAAGCGATTAATTAAAACACCTAAAATCTTCTGCAATGATTCAGGTTTTGCCTGTTATTTTTTTGGGATTTCAGATATTCAACAACTTCATACCAGCCCATTCCTAGGAGCACTTGCAGAAACATGGTTATGGAGCGAGTTTAGAAAATTGCTCATATTTCATCCTGAAATTCATTCATCATTTTATCGCACTTATGCAGGTCGTGAAATCGATTTTGTCTTGAATCGTGGTAATCAATATGTTGGTATTGAATTTAAATTTGCGCGAACAGTTTCTTCAAATGATTTTGCCGGGTTAAAAGATATGCAGTCAGAAGTTGATAATATGCTGGGGGTTGTTCTTTACACTGGTGATCAACTGGCTGCTTTCTCTGATAAATTAATTGCTGTGCCTCTTAATTTGATCCTATAACATCAATGCTCTAGCGTGAGGTATAATCCATTATGACTCCGACAAACTTTTAGCGTAAATGAGCGCATCTTCTTGCCCTGAAACCACAGGATAATACCCTTTACGCTCCCCAACCAAATGAAAATCTAATTTTTGATAAAGAGAAATAGCCCGAGAATTGGTGCGACGCACTTCAAGATAAACGATACCCACTCCACATTGTTTTGCTTCCATCACTACATGTTCCAGTAACTTGCGCCCCCAACCTTGATGTTGGTGATGTGGTATAACACATAAATTCAAGATATGGCATTCAATATCTTCCATAGTTACAATAACAAAACCAATTATTTTTTTGTCTAATTCCAATACCCAACCGATGTAATGAGACTGCAAACACATTTTAAATGTTTCTTCTGTCCATGGCACAGCATGCGCAACATGTTCTATCGCCATCATTGGTATTAAATCAGATTTTACGAATTCTCTTATCATACATGATGAACCTGATTATCTAAACTTGTATTATAGTTAAACCAACTGCGATAGAAAAGTAATCGCTGGAACAATGATGGGTTTGTGATAACTAAAACAATCGAGCGGAATATAATCCATATCGATGGCAACTTGAAAAGCATACGGTACATGTAATTCTTTTTGGTAATAATATAAATTTTTGCTGATACCATTGTGATGAGATTTCTTTACTTCTATCAACATCCATGGCTTTTTATTTTTTATAATGAAGAAATCCACCTCACGTTTTTCTTTATCACGTAAATAATAAAGATCATAATCACCCAACCCGGTATCTGTCCAATAATGCACTGCTTTTAACAAATGCGATGCAACAAAATTTTCATTTAACCGGCCTTGATCTGTAATAATTGACCAATCCCATAAATAGATTTTCGGCATTTTACGAATAGCACGCCGTATATTTTTAAACCATGGTTTAATAGAATAGCAAAAATAAAATGATTGCAAAGTCTTTACCCAGCGATGAACCGTACTTTCTGCAACGTTCAAGTGATTTGCAATATTCGCGACATTCAGTTGACAGCCTGATTCTTCTATTAAGATATCCATTAAAAATTCTAAAGAAGAGATATCTTGAACTTGACTCAATTCGCGAATATCTTCTTTTAACAATTGTTGTTTGCGTAAACGTTGCCAATTTTTCGAAAAATGAGGGTCTGCTTTAGTATAAGGTTCGGGAAAACCTCCAAAGGTAATCAAGCGATTGAGCTGATGTCTTGAAATAGCTTGTGGCGCAACAATTTCTTTTTTTCGCAATGCGGTTGTTAATAGTTCTGCAACAGATAGAGGATGCATACGATATAGAAAATACCTCCCCATCAAACTATCGCCACCACGTCTATAAATATCTAACTTGGTGCTTCCAGTCACAATAACATGTGATCGATCTTCATAGACATCAAAAAACCCTTTGAGAAATAACTTCCATTTTCGATATTTATGAATTTCATCAAAAACTACTATTGGTTTTATTTTGGTAATAGACATCAAATTACAATACTCAGCAACGCGATCAGCGCCTTGAATAATAAGTTTGCGTTGGGCTGGATGATCCCAATTAAGATAAGCGTGCACTGATGAAGTAGCAGCAATAATTTTGCTACATGTCGTTTTACCTACTTGCCGAGGCCCTGCAATAAACGCCATTTGTCGATAATCAGCAAGATGGTGCTTCACAAGCGAGGTATAAATTCTATCCATCTGACTATTCTAGCTAGTATCGTAGAAAAGTCAAGACTATTCTGCGATGCCAGCTAGAATAGTCGGGATGCGATTTTAAGTATCTTAAGCCTAGGTTAATAAAAAAACCCAAAAAAACTCTATCATTTACTATTACTTAAAACACATACAAAAAGTAGGCCCAATGATCCCTAGACGCAATTTATTACATTTACCTTATCTTACTAAGATCTATACACCCCATGATCCTGATTCTAGAAAGGTAATCAGACCAACAAAACTCCCCTATATCATATTGACCTTCAATCCTAAAGCAAATACCTTAGAGAATGATTTCTTGTGTGTGCGAAATCTGGCGAAATTACACGAGCTAGACCTCGGTACAATTCGCATCCATCATAATAGGCAAATTGGTATAACCATCACGGGCAACCGAAAAGTCATTAAAGCCATTGATATTCTTCTAACAAAAGAACTTGATGAAGATACCAGATCACATTTGATTGCTTATCAGGCAGCATACAAGGTTGGTGAGAAACAGCCAATGATCCCGCCGCCTAAAAGTAAAGCTTATTCTCTATTTGAAAAAAAGAAAGCTCATCTTCGTCACGGTGTCAATCAAACTTTTTACGTGATTAGAAAAGAAAAACCGGATAAAGGATATATTTTTAAATGCTATCCAAATGGACGATATATTTCTGAACTTGAAGCATTTAATGGTTATTGCTATCGCTTATTGCTTGGTGAGCGTCACCCCAAAGTAAGAGGTGTACATGATGATCAAGGAAAACGAAAAGGTGTGATATCTCAACGATTAGATTCATTTAAGTCATTTCATACTCTTGATTATAAATTATCACAACAAGAATTATTACACTGTGAGATTGTGAAGGTGTTAGTTGCAGCTTATGTAGAAGAAGAAAATGATTTACATGGTGGAAATTACGGCATTGATTCTTCCGGTTTTTGTGTGAAAATTGATGATGATCAATCCACCTGGCCACTCACATCAAAATATGCCATGGTCGATCCTACATACAAGGAACCTAGCATAGATTACCTAGTTCCTTCCTTGACTTTTGCTGTCACAAAAGCAAACATTCAAAATATATATTGTTCAACAAATACCGCGCCGTTTAGCTGGGCTGATCAAGAACCGGCGTTCTTCGGTAACATTCCGCAAATACAAAAAGAAAAAAAATTCGTTGAAGATACATATTATATGTTTTTAAAACGTATTTTAATACCAAATGCAGTGTATGAAGCAATTGGAACAGCAACGATTAGTTCAGAGAAAAAAAGAAAAGAGTTTGTAGATCATAAGTGTGAAAGAACTAAGCAATTACGAGAAGTGTTATTCACTATTCCTGAATTTTGTAACTACATTGTTCATCATCCAAAAGTAATCGATAGCATTATAAAAGAATTTACCCAATATAATAAAGATTATAAAAAAGAAAAAGACGCTTATCTTCGTGTTGATTTATCCATTATTCGAGAAAACTTTAAAGAGTTTCAAGAGGAAGCTATAACATCAGGAGTTCCCGCTGAATCTTTAACAAGAAATATTTTAGTTGGATTAGGGATAGGAGTAGCAATAGTTGCTGTAGTTGCATTAGTTGCCGTTACAGCTGGCGGAGCCTTACCG
>MGXW01000090.1:1631-17998 GCA_001801495.1 Gammaproteobacteria bacterium RIFCSPHIGHO2_12_FULL_37_34 | reverse complement strand
TAAAAAAATTCATTTTATTCATGTAGTTAAATTAACTTTTATCTCCCTGTGCTTTTTAAATCTTGTGCTATGCTTAAAGATGTAGTGAATAATATTTAATCAACTTGGAGGAAGGTAATCATGACTACCGTACGATTGCAAGCGCGTCCATTGCGTAACCAACGCGGTGCTTCAGCGTTAGAGTATGCTTTAGTTATTGCATTGGTTGGCTTAGTAGTACTCACAGCGTTAGGTACATTGGGTACTAAAATAAGTGAGTATTTAGGTTTAGTAGAAGCACAAATACCAGCAACTCTATAATAATTATAGATAAGATGATGGTAATAGTAATATAAGATGATGGTAATAGTAATGTAACCATAAAAACCTGGTTGTGCCTCTTAAAAAACAACCGGGTTTTCTTTTTTAGCTAACTCTTCTTTTATACTACCCACACCATTTTTTTGCTATATCAGTAGCGCTATTAATCAAGGAAGTAGAAACGGTAATATTTTTTAATAATAACGATTTTTTAAGCGCCTGTTGTCGAATAACAGGATCTTTAAATTTTTCATAATAACGCATAACCAATTCCTGATTTTCTTTAGGGCGAGTGGTAATAGATTGCTTGGTTGCTTGATCAAACAATAGGTTTGCTTGTGTAAACTTACCACTCATTGAATACGATATGCCTAAATTGTTTAGCAAACTATAATCATGCGGCGCATACTTTAAACCATCTGAATAACAAACTTGCGCTAAAGAAGATTGAGAAAGATTATCTAATAAGACTCCTAAACCATTTAGAGCTTGATAATCTTCTTTATTAGTCTGTAATAGCAGCTGATATTGTGAAAGAGCTGCTTCCAGCTCTCCTGTCACTAAATATACTCTGGCTAAACGATAACGAGCATCGTGATGGTGCGGTTCTTTTAATAAAATGCGATGATAGGTTTGAATAGCCTGAACAAATTTTCCTTGTTGAGTTTGAGCCTCTGCCAACTTAAGCATCACATCACTTTTTTTATTAGGCTCGTAAGCCTGCGCTTTCTGATAATAATCCTCCGCCTCAGAAAAATGATTGGCTTGCGCGTACATATCGCCTAGTTTTGTATACATGCTTGGTGATTGATTAACCGTATTAGATGCGCAATTGGTTAAGAATACTAACCATACTAAATAAATAAGTCGCAAGCAGATTATTTTAATCATTTCATCTCCAGGTTTAAACATTCATGCCCTTAAAAAGTTGAATAACAGACAACAAAGAAGGGCCTAAAACAATGAGTAATAAAGCAGGCAAAATAAATACAACGAGAGGTAGTGTGAGTAAAGTTGGTAAACGCATGGCTTTTTGTTCTACTAAAGATAATTTCTCGCCACGAAACATGTCTGCTTGTACACGTAACGTTTGCCCAATGGAGCTGCCGAGTTGCTCACTCTGATTGATAATTTGAGCAATCACCCTAGTTTCCTCAATTCCCGTTCGTTCAGCAAAATTATCCCAAGCCGCACGTCTGTGTGGTAGAATTTGTAATTCCGTTATCAACAAACTGACTTGCTCCATGAATTGAGGGTGCAATTGTTTTAATTCTTTGCTAACACGTGCTAATGCTTTATCATTACTAAATCCCGCCTCGATGCAAATTAAGAAAAGATCTAAGAAATCTAAAAAGGATCGGCTTAATTTTCGCCGATAACGCGGAATAGCTTTTTTTAGATATAAATCTGGCAAACGATACCCTATCCACACCATTCCAATCACAATTATTCCCTTGAAGCTAAAAGACTTTGCCGCCAACCACGGAAGAGCTATGACAAACACAATAGAGGTAACCAAACTAATTAAAACCAAAAGAATTTGGATACAAGTAAAAACAACTAACGCATCTTTAGTTAACCAACCAGCATGAGCTAATTTTGCGCTATATGTTCTTGCTGAATCTTGAGTTAAAATACGTAAACGACGTAGAAGTTGTACCGCCTTTAAAAAATAATGCCTTTTTAATTTTTCTTGTTGGGTCGACTCTGTTTGATCAACTGTTATTATACTAGATGTATAAACGGACACGATTCTATCGAGCCGCTGCTTTAAAAAAAAATAACGGCGCAAAGCATAAAAAACAAAAACAAAGAATCCGATAGTCAACATGATCAAGAAAAAGATTAAAATAATATCCATGTTACCTACTATACTTCTATACGAAGCGTTCGAACAATAAACAAGCATCCTAATAATTCACAAAGCACACTGGCTATTAATAACTTTTTACCCATAGGATCAATAAACATAATATCGAAATAGCCTGGCCTAATAAAAAAAATAATCGTTGCAACAATGAAAGGTAAGCTGCTCATAATAATAGCGCTCATAATACCTTCCGCTGAAAGTGCTTTAATTTTAAGACGCATGAGATGTCGCCCTCGCAACATTGTCACTAAGCTGTTTAACGTTTTAATAATATTGCCACCCGTTTCTTGTTGCACCGACAACACAATGCCAAAAAAAGTGAATTCGGGTATATCGAGTTCTGCAGATAAATCATTAATGACTGTGATGAAATCTCTTCCTAATTCTACTTGTTCGTAAATGGATTGAAGCTGCCAAGATACAGGACCTTTCATTTCTTCAGCAGCCGTTTTGATGGAATCAATGATGGTGCGTCCGGCTCGTAAATTTCGAATCATTAAATCAATTGCATTAGGGAATTGTTCAATAAAAGCTTTTTTATATTTATGCGCGCGAATTTTGATACTGAAGAAATAAATGCTAAAAACAATAGAAAAATAAATAATAATCTGCGACAACATGATGGGAATCGAACCGCTTACTAGAATAATAAACAAAGCCGGAATAGGAACAATAAAATAAAGAAAAATATTGCGCATGTTGATCCAAGATGGTGGCGTTTGTTTTTTTATAATGGGTTGATTATTGCTTAATGCTACCCTAAAGCGATTCATAATTTGTAATCGATAAGCTAATTGTTGATTTTTGGCTTTTTCTCGTAAATGAATCACACCAAGAAATGGACCGAGAAATAATAAAAAAACCAATAACAGTATAATAAAAAAATTAATATCCAACTAATAAACCTCTTCCAATGCTTTATCTAACCCAAATTGTGCTGCGCGTTCGGTAAATAAGGGTTTGACTCCGGGGACGAATTCGCCCATGATCTCCGTGGTTCCTTCTTTCATGGTATATTTAAATTCAAATAAATTTCTAAGTTTTAATTTTGCATTTTCTTCTTCAATTTCAGATATCGCAATGACACGGCGTTTACCATCTTGCATACGATTAATTTGTACGATAAGAATGATAGAAGAAGCTACTTGCTGAATAATGCTTTCTGTTGACATACCAATATTTGCCATAGTTACCATATTGACCAAACGCGTAGGCACTTCAATAGGCTTATTGGCATGAATCGTACACATGGAACCATCATGACCTGTATTCATCGCTTGTAACATATCAAAGGCCTCCGGACCACGCACCTCACCAACAATGATACGATCTGGGCGCATTCGTAAAGAATTCTTCACTAAATCCCGTTCTGTGACCGCACCTAGCCCTTCGATATTAGCATGGCGCGTTTCTAATCTGACAACGTGCTCCTGCTGTAAACGTAATTCTGCAGAATCTTCAATGGTGATAATGCGTTCATCATGCGGAATAGCACGAGACATCGCATTTAATAACGTGGTTTTTCCTGAACCTGTACCACCTGAAATAACAATGTTTAAACGCGATCGTACCGCAATAGATAATAAAGCCGCCATGGCCGCTGACATATTTTTTTGAGCGACCATTTTACCTAAGGTAATTGATTGCTTATTAAATTTACGTATAGATAATGTGGGTGAATCTAATGCAAGCGGTGGAATAATGGCATTCACGCGACTACCATCTTTTAATCGCGCATCCACATAGGGGGTCGTTTCATCAATACGCCTACCAATTTTTGTGACAATACGACTAATCACATGTAACAAATGCGCTGCGTCACGAAAACGTATGCTGCACGGTTGCAGCTTACCACTGCGTTCCACATAAATTTTATTTGGCGCATTCACTAAAATATCGGTTACCGTTTCATCTGCCAATAATGGTTCTAATGGACCAAAACCAATAATTTCATCGAATAACATGCTTTGCAAAAGTGTTTGTTCCACATTATTCAATTGAATATTACATTCATCTAACACACGATTAATAATCGGTGATAAATACACCACTAAGCGATCAGTCGACATACTGGAGGCTTCTTTAATGTCAATTGCATCCATGACAGAAACATGCACTCGATAAAGGGCCTTGTATACCCGCTCTTCTGATACAGCACTCACCACTGGATAACCCGGTTTATGTGTGGGTTTCGGATAATAAATTTCAGAGGATAGCTGCGCGTGTGCTGCAGTAATATCTGCGATAATTTGCTTAATTAATTCTTGTTTATCAGTTTCTTTTAATTCGATCTGTTGCTTATTTGCTAATTGTTGTACCATTTCCCCAATTAAAATAACCATGTAATCTGACCGTTCAGGTTCTGCCATGAATCCAAATGTTTGCATAACCTGCCGCACAAGTTGATCAAATTTTCCCGTCACATTCATTGATCTAGCCCTAACCATTTTTTAAATAAAGAAGGTTTCATTCCTTCAGCTGGTTTTAATTGTGGATAAAGAGAAGTAATAAAGGTACGCAACTGTTTACTATAAGCATGCTTCGGATAGGTTTTTACAAATGGCTCGCCTGCGTTCACTCCTTCTAACATGCGTGATTGGCAATATGGAAAAATAGTTTGGATAGTGAGATTGGTTGATTTTTCAAACATTTCTTTAGAAACAGTGCCGCCACCAGGAAAAATGTTATTGACAATAATTTTATTTTCTACATAAGGGAAATAAGTTCCAAAAAACGATTTTAAACGCAATAATGCTTGCACAGAAACTAGAGAAAGATCGGTTACAACAACAATATTATCTAACACGCTTAAAATAGTTTGTGTAAATGGCATGTGTAAAATAGAAAATGGGATATCGATATAAACGTATTCAAAACTATCTCGCATCACATCCGTCAATCTAGAAATAGCCTCAGCTGGAAAATTAATTTCTTGTTCCAATCCTATTTGACCTGTCAATATTGAAAATCCTTCTTCTTTTTGCAGTAATACGCGCTTAAAAAATACTTCATCGACACGTGAAATTTCATTCACTGCATCATTTAATCCAACATTAGGAATTAAATCGAGTAAAACACATATTGTATTGTTATATAAATCAAGATCAACCAAGCACACTTTTTTCTTGTACTCATTAAATGTCATCCAAGTTGCATTCACTGCGATGGTCGATGCACCCACCCCGCCTCTTACACCAATGATGCCTGTAAATGGTCTTGCATTTTTTGCTGTATCTTCAGAGGTGACTCTGAGAGCTAAGCTCGCTTCTTTTAAAGCATGGTGAATATCTTCTTCCACGACAGGTAAAATTAAATAATCGGTTACACCAAGATGTTTTAAGTCACGAAAAATAGAAATATGATCTTCTTTACCAATAACAATTAAATGTGTGTTAGAGGGGCAAAACGAAAGTGCTTTTTTGACATCCTCCATTAAGCTATCTGAAATGGATAAATCGATAATGATCACTTGTGGTTCTATACCTTCTGATAAAAGGGAGTGTAAGAACATTAAATCCCCCTTTTGTACACAAGCAAGCGGACAATTATCTTTTAACGCAATTTGATTGAATAACCCATGCAGTGCTTCATCATGAATAATCGCTAACCATCGCGGGCTTTTTCCCACCATTTCTAAAATCTGTAAATGATTTCCAGACATCGTCATAATGATAAAAACCTTTATGGTGATAAGGTAGTGGTACTATCACTGCTGCTCACACTATCTAAATCGACGGCTTTCGCGGTGCGATAATTCTGAATGCCTAACGCTACTCTATCGCCTTCGGTCCCATTATCGCCAGGACGCGCTAATAAATTCCAAGGATTAATAACCATTTGTGCAAAATTATAATTTGTTGTACATCCAAAATTGGTTCCTACACTCACAACACTTGGCGTAACTGTATTATTAGGGCAGCGTTGCACATATAATTTAAGTTTTCCTCTTACAAGATTAGCGCAATTCCTTGAAACTAAATCAGCAGGTAGCGTTGGTTTAAGCAATACAGGCGTAAATCCAAGGTTTTTGACTTGCTTTTCAATAACTTTTAAACGATAAGTATTTAATTCTAAATTGGGATAATTTGTATTACATAAAGAAATAAAAATAACTTGATGTCGTTTTGATTGATAAACAAATTCATTGATACGATAACGTTCTTCTGAACTTAAATAAGCAGAGCGCCCTTTAAAATAAATGGTTTTGCAAGATGAACCACACACGACTTGTATGGGATTTTGATTGCGACCCGTCCATACTTCCGCTGTAGTAGCACAACCAACTAGCATCACCATTCCTAGGATGACCAAATAAATTCTAAAAACTATATCCATTTTCTTGCCCCTAATCGAGAATAAACCCGACATTTGGTATGGTTGATCTGCGACTATGTGAAGCAGTAATGTCAGCATTTGCATTATCTGTCGGGTAGAGGAAGGAATCATTACCCGCAGGTTGAACAATATAAGGTGTCACAATAATGACTAATTCTGTCTCTGAACGTTTAAATCGTTCTGAACGAAATAACTGCCCTAAAATGGGAATATTACCTATGCCAGGAAATTGTTGAATAAATTTGGCCGCATTATTTTGCAACAATCCAGCAATTGCAAAACTTTGGCCACTTCTTAATTCCACAGTGGTTCGTGCTTGTCGTGTAGTCAAAGATGGCACTTGAAATCCACTGATGATCACAGCCCCTTGATCAGAAAGCTGACTCACTTCTGGCCGAACTTGAAGATTAATTTTTCCATTTTCTAAAATGGTTGGAACAAAAGATAAAGAAACACCAAACTGTTTAAACATAATAGTAACTGCACCCGATACCCCTTGCGGAACAGGAACGGGAAATTCCCCACCCACTAAAAAGTAAGCTTTTTCACCAGAAAGCGCTGTCAAATTAGGTTCAGACAACACCGTGACCAACCCATTTTGCTCTAATAGCTGCAGCACGGATTCCAGGTTAAAATTTCCTCGATTAAGTAACTTGCCCGTTAAATTAATAGCATTAGCTGATAAAGTAAATTCTGTAGGAGTTAAAACCGGATTGATTTTAAATACGGTACTCGGCGTTTGAAAAAAAACAGACCAATTAATTCCTAATGCACGAACTGCTTCACGTGACATTTCAACAATTTGGACACGTAAATTCACTTGTGTAGGAGCAGAAACATGTAAAAAAGTAAGTATTTTAGCAGGATCGCCAATATATTTTTCTACTAATGATTTTGCATCTTGTGCTTGTGCTGCTGATCTTACTGTTCCTTGTAAAACAATATTGTCCCCTAAAGATAATATTTTAATGCGAGCGCCTGGAATAATCTCTTTCATAATAGAGGCTAATTCGCTAACATTTTGTATCACGCGAATCGTGTATCGAAAAGTGACCTTACCTTGTTTATTAGCAACATATAAAGAAGTTGACCCCACTTTTTTAGCATAAAGATATAACATACCAGGTGATTTAAGATGATAATCCACAATCGTTGGATCAGCGATAAAAACCGAACCAATGTCACTTCCAACATTAATCACCATGCCTTTATATAATTCTAAACTTAATACACTAGAATTACGTTTTGTCCAATTGGCTTCTGTCACAAAACAAAACATAGACATAAGAAAAATAAAACTAATCCAAATTAATTTTTTTACCATTATGACCCACCAATTTCTTCAGCTTTTTCTCCATGAAACAGAAAGATACCAGCTTCCTGCTGAGTATCAGCCGTAATCGCTTCCTGAGAATCAGGCACCATTAAACTTAATGATAATGTTCCTGTTGCTTTTGCCTGAGCAACTAATTCTGCTTGTTTGGGTGTCAATTCAAGAGTGACATGCTTAGATGATGATGGGCTACTGCGCATTTTGCTACTTTTGGTTTCATCTTTTGGTGCGTAAAGAACATGATCATCAATAGCAATAACATGAACATTGTGAATAATCGTCTCGCTGACTATAACTAATTCTCGAGTACTACCCATCTTTTTTTTGTAAGTTAAAATAATATCTACAATATCACCTGGTTTAATCAACCCAGCAAATGCGGATGCATTGCTAACATCAATGGTAAATGCGCGCATACCCGGTTTTAAGATACTCGCTAAAGGACTGAGTACACCTTTTCCTACAATCATATTTGTTTTAATGGGTTGATCCGCAATAAGAGGGGCTAAAATTTTCGATCCAATGATGTCTTGATCACGCCTGGAACCTTTGAGAATAAGATCCGGTGATAATACTTCGTTTTTAGATAATGTTTGCCAAACAAAATCCCCAGCGAGTAATGCTTTGCCAGGGCTAATATCTCTTGTAGCAAATAACACACTTACAACAGGTCGAGTAGAAACAGGTTTGGTTTTTTTCTGTTTAAAAATAAGTAAGGTAACGATAATAGCGACGATTAAAGCGCCTAAAATAAAAATGGTCCGTTGATTCATGCTATCCCTAAAACCTCAATCCATATCAATTGGCGTCTCTTGTATCTTTAACAAGCAAATGAATGTAAAAGAAAAACTTTTAACCATTCCCTGCTAAAATGATATATAGAGGATAATAACATGTTTTTGAACAGTCTCAAAACACGCATAAAAGGTTCTGCCGCAATGGAATTTGCTATGATTATACCCACTTTCATGATACTCGTAATGGGTAGTATAGAAATTGGGTGGGCACTTTATATTCAAAATGCGTTAGTTGATGCTTCACGTTTAGGAGCACGCATGGCTGTCACCCAAGAAGCTGATTCTACTACTATTCAATCAAGAGTATCGAGTTATATGGATAATATGGTTAATTCAGTTGAAGGTATAAATGTCACAACTGTTCCAGAACCTGCTACTGTAGAACGAGGTACCCCTATTACTGTTACCGTTACACTTCCCTATGATAGCCGCGTCGCCATTTTACCTGCTCCTATGATTCTGAGCGATATTAATTTACAAGCCCAAACCACCATGGATAAAGAAATTTAATTAAAATCAAGTGCTTGCTCTTTTATTAGACAATATTCACGTTGTTTCTAAAAAATTATTCACTTATTTACTATAATTAGACTATAAATAACCAAAATCAATATGGTTGTATTTATGTTGACTAATTTGAAGAATAAAAGAAAAGGTGCTTTTATTGCATTTTTCCCCATGCTTATTATTGTCATGATAGCCATGGGGGGAATAGTAGTAGATATTTCTTTTGCACGCGTTACTTATAATCAACTACAAACAGCAACTGATGCGGCAGCTTTGGCTGGTGCAACCGCCTTAGTAAATGGATCAGATGCAGCCCAAAATGCTGCGAATGCAACGTTTGATCATAATCTTATTTTAAGTGAACGAGCAAACAACATCGTCATTGAAGTTGGCCGATGGGAAGAGGATACCTTTACACCAAGCGCAGGTGGGGAAGCTGAAAGCACACCAAATGCAGTCAAGGTAACAGCTGAAGCTACTCCCCCTAGCTATTTCATCCCTTTACTACGTGATCTTCTTAGAGAAGAAGAAGCTATCGCCATAGCTGGAAACGCTGCCTCATCTACCGCCATTAATTCAAGTAGTGAAAGAGATATCATTTTTGTGGTAGATGCGGGGAGAGATATGAATGCTTTCACCAGTTATCGTCATCAAAGAGATGTCCCATCTGGCGTAACAAAATATAAAACAGCTGTAGGATATGTGAATTACCCCTGTTGCTTTCCTAACCATCCACCTGCTGATTTTGTTGCAGGAGCAGGGGATTTAAGTTTTCACCCTTTATTGGGAAGAATAGCAACGAATGCGACTAAATTTGTTGCTTATCCCATTATGTATACATTAAACACCATTAAATCACTTATGAAATGGACAGATGGTCCTGTTTATTTGCCTTATAAAAAAGGTGGTGAAAACTGGGTAGCACCGTATCCTTATCCAGCAGGATCTTGGAATAATTATATTGCTTATGTCAAAGTGGATTTTGGCGTCAGTTCCGCAGGCTATAGGGGAACTTATTTCACTGGCACGTGGGATAGTTATTTGATGGACATGTACCCAGGCTATAGCGAATCACCACGCCTTTGGCTAAGTGAAACTATACAGCCCTGGGAAAGTACACGAGTTGCGGTTCGTGATGTGATAACCAATCACTTAACAGACAGTAGTGATCACATCGGTCTTGTATTATTTAATGGTGTAGCACCAGATAGTGCGGTGCTTGAACGCCAACTTGCTACAGAAAACGGAAGTGATGTGGATGTTATTTTACATGGCATAAAAACAACAAATCCTGTACCAGGCAACCCCGATTTATTTTATTTCACTGCTGTACAACCCGGCCGTCAACCTGGGCATTATTCCATGGGCTCTATCATTTATCCTGGATTAAGCATGGCTATTGATGAATTAACAAGTGATCGCTCAAGAGAAGATGCGAAAAAAATAATTGTATTATTTTCGTCAGCAGACTTTAATGCCATCATCACGAGTTTTAATCCTTTCGGCTTTTTTACTAATTTTATTGAAACTGTCCAACCAGAGGTTGACCGAGCCATTCAACATAATATTAAAATTCACACCGTTGGTTATCAATATCTTGGACAACCTGAACTATTACAAACACATATTGCTGAACCAACAGGCGGGCAAAGTTTAATTGTCCCTTACCCTGCAACCAATAGAGACACCGGCGGCAATGCCATATTAAATGAACCTTATTTATTTAGCGATATACTGGCTGATTGGTTAAATGAAGGGGATTCAGCACAATTGGTGAAATAAGAGAATGTTCATTAAACTGTGTCATTGCTTATGTAACTCGGGAACGTACATCCCTGTACTCGACGCTTTAAACCATCCATGGCCGCGACGTCCCTCGTCTACATAAGCAATGACACAGTTTAATGAACATTCTCTGAAACAATCACTTACTCATACATTATTCCACATTTTGCACTTGCTCTCTCATTTGCTCGATTAATACTTTCATTTCAACAGCAGCGTGCATTAATATACTGTCTAGTGATTTTGAACCCAAGGTATTTGACTCACGATTTAATTCTTGTAACAAAAAATCTAAGCGGCGTCCCACTGCTCCACCTTGATTTAAAACACGTCTGGTTTCTGTAATATGCGTTTCTGTACGATCCACTTCTTCAGCCACATCAATTTTTTGCGCAAAGATTACCATTTCTTGCTCAAGACGAGCTGGATCTAATTCAACTTTAGCTTCTGTAAAACGTTTAACTAAACGCTCTTTCTGCTCTTTAAGAACGAGTGGTAATCGTTGACGAATTTTTACTAATTCCTGTTGAATAGAATCTAGACGTTGAAAAAAAAGCTGTGTTAGTTCATCGCCTTCACGCTTACGTGATGCGGCTAAATCGTGAAGCGTTTTTTCTAATAAATGAAAAACTTGTTTCTGTAAAATGACTAAATCTGCTTCTTTGGTTTCAAGTACACCAGGAAAACGTAAAATATCTGTTGAGCTAGCAGAAGCGTTTCCTAAAAATGAAGCGATTTTTTCACTCGCTTGACAAAGCGCTTGAACAAGCGCTCCGTTCATAGTAAATAAAGCTTGCGCTGCCTTGGCATTGGGTTGATAACGTATCGAGCATTCTATTTTGCCGCGACTAATTACTTTTCGAATAGATTCACGCATAGACATTTCAAGCGTTCGCAGCATATCCGGCAAATAAAAAACCATATCGAGATAACGATGATTAATGGAGCGTATCTCACACACTAGATTACCCCAATCTCCGCGTACCTCACCACGCGCAAATGCCGTCATACTATGAATCATGTTGTATACTCACTTTTCAATTAAACGCCATGCGCCATCCCATTCTTTTGACGGATGATGGATGGCAAAATTTTTGCACCGTTCAATAAAAACTGGAGCGATTGTATCTGCCGGATAAAGTTGCAAACAATTTCCAAAAAACTTAGTTGCAGCTGCCCAATGTTGCTGTTGATAAGCTGAAAAAGCTTCCACAAATTGTTGTTGATAGGTCTCAACATCAAAGGTGAGTAGATCTTTAGTTTGAGCAAGCAATTCATAAATAATAACACTTTCTTCTTTTCCTTTGAGGGTTACTTTATCCACTATACGTAAAATGAATGTCCCTTTAATTTTTTCGTAAACAGATTCGCTCACTAAAATGGACGTGCCGTACAGTTTATTCGCATTCACCAATCGACTAGCAATATTAACTGCATCACCCAATGCTGTATAGTTTAATCGCTCAGAAGAACCTAAATTCCCTACAATCGCCACACCGTAATGCAATCCTATGCGCGTATAAAAATTTGGTTTGCCTGTTTTGGACCATTTTTCATTAAGCGTTTGCAGTTGTTGCATGCAATGTAAAGCAGCGTGAGCAGCATGTTCACAGGGATGCTTAACAGCAGTGGGCGCCCCCCAAAATGCCATGATGGAATCACCAATAAATTTATCGATTGTTCCATTGTCTTCGATAATAATATGCGAAAAAGTATCAAGATAATCACAAATCTGTTTCATCAATTGGTTGGAATCCGTTTTTTCTGTGATAGCAGTAAAATTTCTAATATCAGAAAAAAAGATTGCTAATTCTTCTTTCTTTCCACCAATTCTAACATCTTCTCCTGCTTTAATTAATTGTCTGACCAAACTAGCTGGTACATATTTTTGAAACGAACGCAACCCCATTTTCATCGAATAAATAGCATCAGAAATTTCTATTACTTCTTTAATATGCGAAGTCACATGTTCGGTGCTCTCTAAATTAAACATTTTTACTTTTTCAGTTTCTTTGACTAATTGTTTAATTGGCATCACAATGCGTGTGACTAAATACAATATTAATATAACACCAATAACAAACATACCAGCAACAAACGATAGATAAGCTAGTTCCGTTTGATGTATTGCTCGAGTAAAATCAGAAGCTTTATTAACTATAGCTAACAGGCAACCACTATCTGCTAAAATAGGAACGGGTGTAAATGCTGCTAAATAATCTTCATTCTTATATTTAAAGGCAAAAAGATTTTTGGAGTGATCTAAATATTCATCAAACGCTTGTTCCACCCAGGGCTTAGAAAGATTACGCACATTTTTAAGTTCATAATTAGAAATGGGTAATAACACAGATTTTACAAAAGAAGGAGGGGCAATGACACGGCCAGTTTTATCAAAAATAAATATTTCAGAATACTTACCTGTTATTTGACTGCTTAAGTAACGACCTAATTCATCTAAACGAACATCTATACCAAACACCCCAATTGGTTTTTTATTTTGAAAAACGGGTGTAGCAACAGTGATCCCTAGTTTAGGAGGATTTTCCGAGTAAGGATAAACATCCGTCCATATCGTTTTCTTTTTAACAAGAGCCAATTGAAACCAAGGCCGAACGCGCGGATCATAATCCAATGGAACAGCCATTTGTTTAATTTTTTGATGATGCTTATCCCAATAAAAATAAGTATTAGAAGGAGGCGTGGTATGCCGATTCACAATAGCTGTCATCATCCCACCATTTGGTTCATGTCGAGCATAATAAAAATCGCCAGTCACGCCACCCCAATAAACCGCGTGCGTTAAAGGAAGCTTATTGAGTACATGCGTTAAATACCCCATCAATTCTTTTTCATTTCTGGGATCAATAATATTTTCACGAATATTGTTGGCCGATAATTCACTAGCAGATGTGATTGGTTGTAATTGTAAATCCAATTCATGCACAATAGTATGTGAATCTCTTTCCATCAGCAACAACCCAGCTTGCAGTAAGATATTAGATATATGAAAGTAAAAAACGCTAAATAATGTTAGAATCATGATGGCAAATAAAGTAATAAAAATAGAAAGCAAACTGAATCGCAGTGTTACAACATAACCGCGTGCTTTATCTTTAACATAACCAAACATTGTTAATCCTTATAAAGGTGCATGTGTTTTAAATCATCATCACATATTTTTAGGCGCTGTGATACCTAATAAAGTAAATCCATTAAATAATGTTTGTTTCGTTGCGGAAATAAGCGCTAAACGCGCATCACATAAATCAATATCTTCTACAATGAATGGATGCGCATTATAATAAGCATGAAAATCAGTTGCGAGCTCACGCATGTAATGTGTTAATTGATGAGGACTATATTGTAGTGCAGCTTCGACAATCACGTCAGAATAACGTGATAATGTGTTTAATAATTGTCGTTCTTGTGGTTGAGTTAATTTGCCTAAATGAGTCAATCCATTCGCTTCATTGTATGTTCTTCCTTTTTCAGTAAGCTGCTTTAATACACTACAGATACGTGCGTAAGCATATTGGACATAATAAACAGGATTCTCATTCGATTGCGCTTTAGCAAGATCCAAATCAAAATCCATGTGTTGTTCTGATTTACGCATCACATAAAAAAAGCGCGCAGCATCGTTACCCACTTCATGACGCAATTCCCGCAGGGTGACAAAGCTTCCGCCTCGAGTTGACATTTGAATTTGCTTGCCCCCGCGGTAAAGCGTTACAAATTGAACTAGTAAATAGATCAATCGCTCAGAATCAATTCCAATTGCTTCTATAGCTGCTTTCATGCGAGGGATATACCCATGATGATCGGCTCCGAAAATATCAATTGCAAGATCAAATCCGCGCTCAAATTTATTGAAATGATAAGCTGCATCATTAGTAAAATAAGTACGTTGGCCGTTTGAGCGTACCAAGACTCTATCTTTTTCATCCCCAAAATCAGTCGAACGAAACCACACTGCGCCTTCACGCTCATAAACATGATGACTAGCAACTAATTTTTCTAATAGATCATCTACCGCATGTGTTTTTACAAATGCTCGTTCAGAAAACCAATGGTCAAATTCTACCCCAAACTCAGCTAAATCTTCGCGCATGTCAGTTAAAATATTTTTCAAACCAACATCAAATATAATTTCATAATGCGCGCCTAATAAAGTTTTAGCGCGCAGAATCATTGCATCAATATAAATTTCTTTATCACCTCCTTCTGGTTCATCCGGTGGTAAGTGATCAAAAACAGTGTGCAGAGATAGATGAAATTGTGATGGGTACTGCTGATATAACCCTTGAGCAATCTCTATCACATAATCTCCACGATACCCATTCGTTGGAAAAGTAATGGTTTCACCACATAAGCTAAGATAACGTAACCAAATACTGGTAGTAAGAATATCCATCTGCCGACCCGCATCGTTAATGTAATATTCTCTGTAGACTTCAAAACCAACAGCTTGCAAAAGATTGGCAATTACTGCTCCATATGCAGCATGCCGTCCATGTCCTACATGTAAAGGTCCTGTTGGATTAGAAGACACAAACTCAACGAGAACACGTTTGTTTCGACCAATATTCGTTAATCCATATTTTTCTTTTACCTTCATAATTCGAACAACTACATCATTTAGTGCTTGCAGCGATAAAAAGAAATTAATAAAGCCTGGGCCTGCCACTTCCACTTTTTGCACATATTGTGAAGTTTGAAGCATCTGGATGATTCGTTCAGCAATATCACGCGGCTTTTTTTGTGCTGGTTTTGCTAAAATCATTGCTATATTAGAGGCAAAATCACCATGTGTTTTATCTTTAGTCGGTTCGACTTGAATAAAAGCAGGAATAGCCGGTAATTCACCCATCGTTTGCAGTTTTTGTACTGCTGACTGTAAAAGATTTTCGACCTGTTGTTTCATGATTTTCCAACATACGGATGCAAAAAATCTATTATCCCTCGTTATGAATAACTTGCAAGAAGCACGATACTTCCTTTTTTGCTATGATCATTGTAAGCTATTGCTTACATTAAACCGAGGAATTTAGCTAGGCTCACTCCTAGCTATTATCCCATTTCAGCCCATAAATCTTTTATAATGCATTGATTGAATAGTAATTTTATTTAAAAATAAAAAACAAATCATCTTTTTATTTTTAAAATTTATTTAAAAATTCTTTATTTCCCCCCTAGCACAAAATAAAATGTTTAGTAAAATGGATTTCGTAGTCATGGATTGACTACTCTCGCAAAAAAGGACTTGTGCAACCACTCCTCGTTTTGTGTGTTCAGGGACGGTATTTGTGGCATGGATTGCCAACCTGAGTTGAGCATGTGGCGGTACTTCTCAAAGTACCGCCTTTTTTTTGCGCAACGCACATACTTCGTATACATAGTCTTAAGAAACTCACCTTACGCAATAACGAGCTGTTAA
>MGXW01000090.1:0-1555 GCA_001801495.1 Gammaproteobacteria bacterium RIFCSPHIGHO2_12_FULL_37_34 | reverse complement strand
AGTCAAAAATGAAGTTAACAGCTCGTTATTGCGTAAGGTGGGTTAAGAAATACAGTATGCGCTACTTTTGTCAATAAATATAAGAATGAATTTTTTAGAAGTCGTACACTCTCTGCTATTGCCATTTGGTTTGTAAAAGTTAAGAATATGCCCTCATTAATGAGGGGTGCCTTCAATGAGTTTTAATCGATTGTTACAATGCATACAAACACGAACACTTGATGCTAACGAATTAATAATAAGCAAGTTGGGTTTTGACACAAAGGAACTTGTTTCTTTTCTTAACCATCATCCTGAAAAAATTTATCTTACTATTCATAAACTCCATATTGATCCCACACTTATCAATGTGCTTTGTACTGGCTATCTCAGGACACTTCATCTAGACCGTTGCCAATTGGGTGATCATGGTGCAACGATCATTGCCAATGCACTTGGCCACACACGACTGATTTGGCTTGATTTAAGCGAAAATCAAATAGGAGACAAAGGTGCAGTTGCGCTTGGCAATGCGCTTTCATATTATAATGGTCGTCTTGAAACGTTAATATTATTTTCTAATCAAATAGGTCGGATAGGGGCAACCGCTTTAGCAAATGCACTTTTATCTAACACGCATCTTATTTACTTAAATTTAACTTCTAATCAAATAGGCACTGAAGGCGCGAAGGCTTTCGCGGATACACTTCCCTATAACACGCATCTGAAGCGTCTTTTTTTAGCCGATAATCAAATGGGAGACGCTGGTATCATTGCCCTTGTAACTGCCATTCGATATAACATAGAACTTATTTTAGTTATGAATCAAATCAGTGATACCGGTATCATCGCGCTTGCACATGCACTTCAATATCATATCCCTTTGACTCATCTTAGTGTCGGAGAAAATATACCTGTAGTAAGTGATCGTGCTATGACAATCTTTGCACGCGCCCTTCGAAACAATAACAGCTTAGCTTATCTTGACTTCCTATTCCCAATAACAGAGCAGGTAGCATGTGCACTTGCTAATGCACTTCAAAAAAACAACCATTTGAAGCGTCTTCACGTAACAACGATAAGCGATAGCGGTATAAACGCTATCGCCGACACACAGATAAAGAATACTAGTCTCACTTATCTTTGGATAGAGGACACAAGAGCAAATGACCGTGTCATGCTTCAACGAATAAAAAACATGTGCAACAAAAACAGCAAAATAAGAGAAATGATTGCGTTTATTGGCAGTACACATGAGTGCATCCCAATAGAACTCATTGAGCGTATTTTGCAATATGTATTTAAAAATCAAAATGAAAAAACGGTATCACGATTTGTTGCTCAAGCCTATAGCGGATTTGATAAAATAAAAAGCAATAGAAATTCATTTTTCGCTCAAATTGAAAGTAGTCAACCCCGCAATGAATCAACCTATCCGTCAATACATGCACCTACAAATATACTGATGAAATAACAACCTGTATTGTTTAAGCTTAAAACACAAGCTTAAACAATACAGGTTCTAGAAGTGCCCATCATAACCAAATTTAACCTTTCTGATAACCTACAAACCCAA
>MGXW01000089.1 GCA_001801495.1 Gammaproteobacteria bacterium RIFCSPHIGHO2_12_FULL_37_34 | reverse complement strand
TAATTGTATCCTTGATCGTTATGATGAGGGTCTTTTTTTTTGAATCTAACGGTTTTTTGGCTTAAGATCAAATTTTTGATGAATGCTGCCTAGATAGCGAGTCATTGACGATAATCGTTGGACCAGGTAATGTCTTTCCTTTTTAGATGTTAATTTTTTGGATTTTAGATGCTAAACCGTATATTTACCAATATATTAGGTAGCCGCAATCAGCGAGTTTTGCGTCGTTTGTGGAAAAGCGTAGAGATTGCGAATACCTATGAATCATTATTATCCACTTTAAGTGATAAAGCCTTACGTGCTAAAACCGATGAATTTCGCAAACGATTACAAATAGCCCAAACCAGCTTAGACGACCTATTACCAGAAGTGTTTGCTGTGGCTCGTGAAGCTGCAAAACGTAGCTTATCCATGCGGCATTTTGACGTGCAGTTAATTGGTGGAATGGTGCTACATGGCGGTAATATTGCTGAAATGCGTACCGGCGAAGGCAAAACGCTTGTTGCAACCCTCTCTGCTTATTTGAATACTTTAACGGGTAAGGGTGTGCATATTGTTACGGTAAATGATTATCTTGCTAAACGCGATGCAGAATGGATGCGGCCGCTATATGAATTTTTAGGCTTATCAGTGGGTGTTAATTTGCATGGCATGTCACCTCAAGAGAAGCAACAGGCTTATGCTGCCGACGTTACTTATGGCACAAACAATGAATTTGGTTTTGATTATTTACGCGATAACATGGTTTTTCACTTAAACGAAAAAGTCCAACGAGGGTTGCATTATGCAATTGTAGACGAAGTGGATTCTATTTTGATTGATGAAGCGCGTACACCGCTTATTATTTCTGGAGCAGCCGAAGATAGTATCGATTTATATGTGGATATCAACACGATTATTCCTAAGTTAAAAAAGCAGGAACAAAAAGATGGGCGAGGAGACTATAGTTTAGATGAAAAATCTAAACAAGCGTTTTTGACAGAGGAAGGCCATCAACATGTTGAGGAATTCTTAGCTAGTACTAGTTTAATCAAATCGGGAGAGAGTCTTTATGATGCACATAATATTGTGTTGATGCATCACATTTACGCAGCATTACGAGCGCATACTTTATTTCATCGCGATATTGATTATATCGTGCAACAGGATGAAGTAGTGATTGTAGATGAGCATACAGGTCGAACCATGCCGGGACGACGTTGGTCGGATGGTTTACATCAAGCGATTGAGGCTAAAGAAAAAGTTAAAATCAATCAAGAAAATCAAACACTCGCATCGATTACCTTTCAAAACTATTTTCGATTATATGAAAAATTAGCTGGGATGACAGGCACAGCAGATACTGAAGCTTACGAATTTCAACAGATATATGGATTAGAAGTAGTGGTGATCCCTACACATAAACCGATGGTGCGGAATGATTTGCCTGACTTTGTTTATATGTCTTCTGAAGAAAAATTTACTGCAATTGTTGCAGATATTCACGCTACTTATAAAAACAAACAACCCATTTTAGTTGGAACAACTTCAATAGAAACCTCAGAGTATTTGTCTCGTTTGCTCGAGTGTGAAAAAATTCCGCATCAAGTATTAAACGCAAAGTTTCATGAAAAAGAAGCACAAATTGTTGCGGAAGCTGGGCGTCCAGGAGCGATTACTATTGCTACTAATATGGCAGGTCGGGGAACGGATATTGTTTTAGGCGGTAATTTAGAAGCAGAATTAAAAGCGCTCGATCAGCCACCCACTGAAGAAGTGGAGCAACGCAAAATAGCTTGGCAAAAACGTCATGATGAGGTTGTTCAATCAGGTGGGTTATATGTATTAGGAACAGAGCGCCACGAATCTCGCCGTATTGATAATCAATTGCGAGGGCGCTCAGGACGGCAAGGTGATCCAGGCAAATCACGATTTTATCTTTCTCTACAAGATAATTTATTACGTATTTTTGGGGGTGAGCGCTTAAATGCTATTATGCAACGCATTGGTATGGAAAAGGGCGTCGCATTGGAATCGCGTATGCTATCAAGAAGCATTGAGAATGCTCAACGTAAAGTAGAAGCATATAATTTTGATATGCGCAAACAATTACTAGAATATGATGATGTTGCTAATGAACAACGTAAAGTTATTTATCAGCAACGGGATAGTTTATTAGCTGCAGAACACATTGCAGATACAATTACAGACATGAGCACAGCGGTGATGGATCACATTATCCATACCTATATACCATTGCATAGCATGGAAGAAGAATGGGATAGTGTGAATTTAGAAAAAGTATTGGCTAATGATTTCAATTTGAAATTGCCTATACAAATGTGGTTGGATCAAGATCATGCGTTGCATGCAGAACGTATCACAGAACGTATTCATGCTGCTTTTAAAGAAGCTTTTCAAGCAAAAGAAGCGCACATTGGTGCAACTATTATGCGTCAATTTGAAAAAGCAGTTACGTTGCAAACCTTAGATATTGCTTGGCGTGAACATTTAGCAGCAATGGATTATTTGCGCCAAGGCATTCATCTGCGTGGTTATGCGCAAAAAAATCCTAAACAAGAATATAAACGTGAATCGTTCGAATTATTTGCTCAATTGTTAGATCGAGTAAATTATGATGTGATTTCTGCTTTAAGTAAATTTGAAGTGAAAGTAGAACAAGATGTTATACAAATGGAAGAAAAGCGTCGTCAAGCGCTTCACCAACAACAAATAGAGTATCAACATACCGCTTACGATGCACTTCATCATCCCAATGAAGCGGTTCAAGAGCCATCTCAACTTGCGCAAATTCCGCCTACACCATTTACTCGTGCGGGACCAAAAGTTGGTCGCAACGACTCCTGTCCTTGTGGTTCGGGGAAAAAATATAAGCATTGTCATGGTAGGTTGGAGTAAATTTATTATAAACGTCGCTGTTGGTATTCTTCGAAAAGAAAATAAAATTCTTATTACTAAGCGACCTGAAGGTAAACCTTATAGTGGTTATTGGGAATTTCCTGGTGGCAAGATAGAGTCTCATGAAAGTGGTGTGGATGCACTTAAACGCGAATTACGCGAAGAATTAGGTATTCATGTTCTTCATGCAGAATTTTGGTTTCAACATTCTCATACGTATCCTGATAAGAAGGTTTTGCTTGAGATGTGGCAAGTGTTTACCTACAAGGGCAAGCCACAAAGTAAAGAAAAGCAAGAATTACGTTGGGTGACGTTGCAAGAATTGTTTGCCTTCCAAATTTTGGAAGGCAATTTAGCAATACTTAAATATATTTCCAGCGGCAAGCCGCTGGACAAAGCAATGGGGGATGCCCAAGGGGGAGTGGCGCAGCTCTCCCCCTTGGGTCGGCCACGTGGTTTCATACCACGTGGCCGATCTAAATTGATTAAGCTTGAGTTTTAACGATACTCGGGGTTAGCGATTAATCGCGATGCACGAATCACACGTGACATAGCATTTAATTTAGCAGATGAAACAAAGCCAATTTTGGCTGTATAACGAGTAAAATAAATTGCATCTATACCATTAAATATTTTTGTGGTTTGTATTTGATCGGGGCCATTGGTACATTTCTTGGCGGTTAATGTATATATGACTGATTGTGTATTTTGATTTACAATGTTTCCATCGATTTGCTGACAATATTTTTTTGCACCAGTGATAGCTTGTTCTGCTAGTTTTCTCGCTGTTAATCCAGGATCATTAGCATAAGGAATAATTTCCGTTCGGATGGTTTCGTTGGTATCAGCTAAGCTGCTGGCTTCATTTGGTATAGTTTTTATCACGATACCTTTGGATGTGATGGATTGATCAGCTATTTTCCAATATTTCATTCCAACTGGCAATTGCATAGCAATAGTTTGTTTTGCTGGTTTAATTAAACCATATTGTTGTAAAGAATTCATTTGCTGTTGTTGGCTGATGTTATGCAGTGATTGGCAGCTTGCCATTAATAAACTTGTTGTTATTAGAAATAAAAAAGAAAATTTCATATTCATTCCTCAGAAAATTCGTTTAACGCGAGTATTGTTTATCAAAAACCACTAATTGTGAATGAATTAAAGTTATAATACAACATCATTCATGTGTCTGCTCAAATAATGCCCAACCGTATTTTTTATGCCCAATTCAAACGAAACCTCTGGTTGCCAAAGAAGCGCCGCTTTCATTTTACCGCTATCTATCGCGTAGCGAAAATCGTGTCCTCGCCGATCAAGAACGAATTGAAGTAATGATTGATAAGGTTGTTTGTATGGAACAAGTGTATCTAGTTGGTTACAAATATAATGTGCTAAGGCGATATTTTCCCATTCATTATCTCCACCCATATTATATTGTTCGCCAATTTTTCCGCGTTTGATGATGTCTAACATGCCACGACAATGATCATCAACATATAACCAATCACGAATATTTTTTCCTTTTCCATAAATAGGAATAGCTTGATGATTGAGGCAAGAACGAATAATAGTTGGAATAAATTTTTCTGGGTGTTGATAAGGCCCATAATTATTCGAACAATGTGATAAGGTGATAGGTAAGCCATAGGTATGATAATAAGCATAGACTAAATGATCTGAACCTGCTTTGCTAGCAGAATAAGGTGAGCGCGGTTGATAAGCAGTTTGTTCAGTAAATGCTTTAGCATTCTTCTTTAAGGATCCATATACTTCATCTGTTGAAACATGATGAAAGCGACATTGTGAAGATGAACGTCCCTCTACTTCGAACCAATGATAACGCGCTGCTTCGAGCAATATATATGTACCCATGATATTGGTTTCAACAAAAGTGCTTGGGGCAGCAATAGAACGATCAACATGGCTCTCTGCAGCGAAGTGTACGATTGTATCGATATGATGATGGCTAAGAACATGCTTGACTAAATGGATGTCTGTGATATCACCTTGGCAAAAATGATAACGTTCAATATGTTCTAGATCTTTTAAATTTTCTAAAGAACCTGCATAAGTGAGTTTATCTAGATTGACGATTTTTGCTGTTGGATCAGATGTTAATACATAACGAATAAAATGCGATCCAATAAAACCTGCACCACCTGTCACTAATAAGTGATGAGGTTGATAATGATTCATTTAGCTACTCCTGTTATAGTATATTCATAATGTAAACCCGAAAGCTTGCTTTGCGGATTTCTTACTGAAGGAACTTAACATGAATCTTACCATCTTAGAAGTCACACTGTTTGCATTGATTCCATCTATTTGTATGATGATAGGAGGATGGGTTGGATCCATTTACACTTTTCAAGCAAGGAGCAAGAGTGTTACACAACATTTAGTCGCCGGGATTGTATTTGGCGCAGTATCTGTTGATTTATTACCAAAGATTCTAAATAGCCAATCAACCTGGACAGTTGCAGGAGGATTTGTAGCTGGCATTATCGTCATGCTTTCATTAATGGAATTTACTAGTCGTATGGAGCGTGAAACGGTACAAAATAAACTACCACTCGGATTAATATTTGCAGTATGGATAGATGTTTTTGTCGATGGATTGTTAATTGGCGTATCCTTTGTTGCAGGAAGAGAAAGCGGTATGTTGATTACTATCGCACTTAGTGCTTGTTTACTTTTTTTAGGTATTTCAACAGCGATGGTATTGAAAGATCATTTAGTCACATTCTCGCACAGCATGTTATGGATGGTGGTCATTGCCATCATGATGCCAATTGGTGCTTTTGCAGGAGCTGCTATTACTAATTCACTTCCACAGATTTGGATGGTTGAAATGATAGCTTTTGGCGTAGCAGCTCTATTGTATCTGGGTGCAGAAGAGCTTTTGGTTGAGGCGCATGAAGGCGAAGACTCAGCTTTGATTACGTTATCTTTTTTTCTTGGGTTCCTTGCGATTTTACTTTTAAAATTATAAAAATAATTTACGTACCACGTGAGTAACATGTTGTTGCCAGGATGATTGAGCAATGCCATAGTCATGGTAAATTTTATCACAATTCAAATTGGAACAAGTAGGACGGTTAGCTAAAGCAGCATATTGTGCACTAGTAATGCTATGAATTTTTTTTAAAGGCAATACGCTATATTTTCTAGCTTCTTTCATAATTGCAATAGCAAAATCGTACCACGAAGTAGATGGTGTATTGCAATAATGATACGTACCAAAATGATCCAATTTTTTCATCATATGGAATAATACAGTTGCAACATCACCAGCATAAGTGGGGCAAGTGATTTGATCATATACAATTTGCAATTCATTTTTTTTATGAGCTAAATGTAAAATGGTTTTTAAAAAATTATTGCCGTATTCACTAAATAAACCACTGATGCGTAAAATAATGTGTTGTGAAGCATGTTGTCGTATTGCGCATTCGCCTAGCCATTTACTTAAACCGTATACGTTGATAGGATTGGTTGAATCAATTTCTTGATAGGCATGTGCTTGCGAACCGTCGAATACATAATCGGTAGAAAAATGGATGAGTAGAATATGGTGATCTTCACAAATAAGAGCAAGATTTTTTGCGCCGATGTCATTTACTTGCATAGCTTGTTTCTGATTTTTCTCTGCTTTATCTACTGCTGTGTAAGCAGCAGTGTTGATAATTATATCGGGTTGGTATCGTTTAATGGCGCGTTTTATAGATGGGGTATGAGTAATATCCAATTGTTCTTTAGTACAAGAAACGAGTGTACTAACTGTTGCAGCAGGATGACTACGTAATGCACATGCTAATTGGCTGTTTCCTCCGGTTACTAATAATTTAGGTAAAGAGTTGTTCACGTGGAATCCCATCTAATGTAGGAAGCAGATTGTCTTTAGGTGATAAAATAGGATGTTTAACTGGCCAAGGGATATGTAAGTGTGGATCATTCCACGCGATACCATGTTCGTACATAGGCATATAAAAATCTGTACATTTATAGTAAACATCAGCATATTCAGATAACACGCAAAATCCGTGAGCAAATCCAGCTGGAACATAAAGTTGAGTGAGATGTTTATCGCTTAATTCTAAACTATACCATTGACCAAAAGTGGGAGAGTGGATGCGGATATCAAGTGCAATATCCCAAATGCTACCGCGAATAACCCAAATGAGTTTACCTTGAGGGTGGGGTAGTTGATAATGTAAACCGCGTAAAACAGATTGTTTAGAATGTGAAACATTATCTTGGATAAAATCAGGAATACCCAATTCGTTATAACGGTTTTTTTGAAATGATTCCAAAAAATATCCGCGATGATCGTGAAATAACTTCAGTTGGATGACAAGGAGCCCGCTTAATGGAGTTTGAATAATATCCATAGATTACGACGTGATAAGGTTTAATAAGTATTCACCATAACTGTTTTTACACTGTAGAGTAGCGAGTTTTTCGAGTTGTTCAGAAGAAATAAGCCCCATTCGCCAGGCAATTTCTTCTGGGCTACCGATTTTCAATCCTTGGCGTTGTTCGAGCACATGAATAAAATTAGCTGCTTCTAACATGGATTGATGTGTTCCCATATCTAGCCAAGCAATTCCACGCCCTAATTTCTCAACGCGCAATTGATTAACTCCTAAATAATAATTATTGATATCAGTAATTTCTAATTCTCCACGCGCTGAGGGTTGCAGTTGTTTGGCGATATCAACGACGTGATAATCATAAAAGTATAGACCAATGACAGCATAATTTGAAAGGGAATCAGTTGGTTTTTCAATAATATGACTAGGATGATTTGTTTTATCGAAGTAAATGATGCCATAGCGTGTAGGGTCAGAAACAGCATAACCAAAAATAGTTGCACCAGATGTCTGTTTGGCTGCTTCTTGTAATTTTTGCGATAAGCCATCACCATATACAATATTATCACCGAGTACCAAACAAACAGAAGAGTGTTGAATAAATGCTTCGCTAAGGAGAAAAGCTTGCGCAATTCCTTCTGGATGAGTTTGTATCGTATAAGACAAATGAATGCCAAATTGGGATCCATCTTGCAATAATCGTTGAAACAAGGGTTGTTCATGTGGTGTGGTGATGATTAAAATATCAGAAATTCCTGCAAGTAATAGTGTGCATAAGGGATAATAAATCATGGGCTTATCATAAATAGGCAGCAATTGTTTGCTGATCGAGTGAGTGGCAGGGTAGAGACGTGTTCCTAATCCTCCTGCCAAAATAATGCCTTTCATGAGGTATAGATCCTATAGTTTTTATGAGAGACATATTATAATCGTTAGCAAGATGAACTCACAACTAGAGTGATCATAATGACAACTATTCCGACACAGCCAATGGTAACTATTTTAATTCCACATTATAAAACATTGGAGCTCACGACACTGTGCTTACGCCTATTGCGTCGGCATACTGATTTTAATAAAGCAAAAATTATTGTTGTAGACAATGATTCACAAGATGCATCCCTTAACTATCTTAGGAAACTTTCTTGGATTGAATTAGTAGAACGAAAAGCTATTTTAGGTGAATCACCAACGCAATCACATGCGCGAGCACTCGATATGGCACTTGCAAGAGTGACGACTCCTTATGTGTTATCTATTCATACAGATACCTTAGTGAAGCGCCCAGATTGGCTAGAATTTCTGATTACTCAGATTGAAAAAGATCCTCATATTGCAGGTGTTGGCTCATGGAAGTTGGAATTGAAACCAAGTTGGCGGCAATTGTTAAAATTGGTTGAGCACAGTATTCAACGAATTTATTATAGCGTGATTGGTAAAGAAAAACATGGTTTGCAAGGGATAGGCGAGAATTATTATTATTTGCGTAGCCATTGCGCAATGTATCGTACGCGACTTCTAAAAAAATTAAATCTATATTTTGCCGATGGTGATATGGTTGCGGGTAAAATCATCCATAAACGGTTAAGGGATGCAGGATATAAAATGATATTTTTTCCTTCATCGATGCTGATTCGCTATATTGAACATATTAATCATGCTACGACGGTACTCAATCCACAGTTAAGTACGCGCCAAAAAAGTATTGATAAAGGCATGCGACGTATTGAGAAAAGTTTAGAAAGATTGAATGCAAAAGCAATACTACAAGATGCTAGTTTGGATTTATAATTTTTCTTTAAATCCTATCTTGTTAAAATGGCCTTCTAATTCATCAATGTTATTAAAACGAATTTGTAAATAACCACCACCACGTTCCTCATATTCAATGTTAACGCGATTACCAATATGTTCTGAGAGCGCTATTTCTAATTTTTTAAGATTAGCATCGCTATAAGGTTCTTGATTAGGTTGATCAGATTGTTGTAATTTTTTAGCTTCCATTTCTAATTTACGAACTGTCCATGCTTTCTCTGCAGCACGCTCAGCAAGTTCAATTTGTTGGTGAATGGCAAGGCTTGCCAAGATTTTGCCATGGCCTTCTGATAATTTGCTATCTATTAACATTTGCTGTATACGCGGATCAAGTTTGAGTAAACGTAGAGAATTAGTAATAACAGTTCGTGATTTGCCTATAGATGCTGCTATTTCTTCATGTAAATATTGAAATTCATCAATTAATCGTTGATAAGCTTCAGCTTCTTCAATTGGATTTAAGTCAGCTCGATTGATGTTTTCTATAATTGCAGCTTGTAGAGCTTGTTCATCAGAATAAGGATAGACTAAGCAGCTTACTTCAGTTAAACCAGCGAGTTGAGCAGCACGCCATCGCCTTTCACCAGCAATGATTTCATATTGCCCATTTTGATTGGGTCTTGCAACAATGGGTTGTAATAATCCATCGGTACTTTTAATGGAATCAGCAAGTTCTTTTAATTTTATAGGATCAAACGATTTACGTGGCTGGTGTTTGCCACGAATTAATAAATCAATTGAAATGTATTGTAAACTAGATTTACGTTTTGTCATGAATCCAACAATTAATGTATCAGTAATACTGAAATCACGATATACCTCATTTAATTAGTTTATCAAAAGAACGGATAAGAAGGGAGATGAAAGAGAAAATATTAATCGGGGTGACAGGATTTGAACCTGCGACATCTGCCTCCCGAAAGCTAATTAATCATATTTTGCAATATATCTCCATGAACATTAATGATAAGAATAATCTATAAAAATATGATTTTTATTAATTTTTAGTTTTATTCTTGTTTATGAAAATGCTTTGTAATACACTCACGGTGCACTCCAACTGCACTCCAGAGTAAGGATGATCATGATGAAAGCAATCATTGGGAATAGCCTTGTTCATAAACTAAAACCAAAAGAAAGACAGTATGATGTACGTGATGTTAATCTAAAAGGGTTTTTAATACGTGTAACACCTACAGGTAAAATGTCATATGTTTGCCAATATAATCGTGGTAGAAGAATTAATATTGGACAGGTTGGAGTTATTACACCAGCTCAGGCAAGAGATAAAGCAAAGCAAATTTTAAGCCAAGCGGTGATGGGGCTTTTGCCAAAAGAACATCAGAGGAATAAGCTTACATTAGAACAATTTGTTTCTGATGAATATGAGAATTGGCGTAAGGCCAATAGAAAAAATGGGATTGCCGATTTAAAGCGATTAAGAGTAAATTTTGTAAAGGAATTTGGTAATCGATTATTAGGTGAGTTAACGCCAATTGTTATTGAAAAATGGCGGACGGGCAGAATAAATAATGGGATATATCCATCCACCGTTAATAGAGATATTGTTATTTTAAAATCGATGCTTTCCAAGGCTGTTGAATGGGAATTTATTTCTGAAAATCCATTAACCAAATTAAAGCCATTTAAGGTCGATTCTGTTGCTAAAGTCAGATATCTCGATAAAAACGAAGAAAACCAATTAAAAAATACATTAAGATTACGTGATGAGGAATTAAAAGAAAAAAGAGAGCGTGGAAACCAATGGAGAAGAGAGCGAAATTATGATTGTTTGCCTACTCTTCAACAATTTATCTTTGCTGATTATATGTCACCAATGATTTTAGTTACTTTAAATATTGGGTTACGTCGTGGGGAATTATTTAATCTTACTTGGGATGATATTAATTTCACGCATGCTTTACTTACAGTGAAAGGAAATAGTGCAAAAAATGGTAAAACTCGTCATGTACCACTCAATACCGTTGCTTTACAAGCATTAAAAGATTGGCAACAGCATGGCAATCATTTCAACGGATTGGTTTTTTCTAATGCCAAAACTGGCATAGCTTTTGGCCAAGTTAAAAAATCTTGGGTGAGGATTTTAGAAAAGGCAGATATTAAAAATTTCCGTTGGCACGATATGCGACATCATTTTGCTAGTAAATTAGTGATGACTGGGGTTGATCTTAATACGGTGCGAGAATTACTTGGGCATGCAGATATAAAAATGACGTTACGATATGCTCATTTAGCGCCTGAACATAAGGCAAATGCAGTGGCAAAATTAGTAACCCAGGATATATATTAAAAAACCGATTTTAGGAGGAATAATTATGAAACATGTATTTTATTATTGGATGTTAGTAATATCGATTATGTTGTTATCTGGAGTATCATATGCCCAAGAGATTGATAGTAAGAATGATGCGAGCCTAGAAATACCTAAA
Source organism: Gammaproteobacteria bacterium RIFCSPHIGHO2_12_FULL_37_34 (assembly GCA_001801495.1). Lineage (GTDB taxonomy): Bacteria > Pseudomonadota > Gammaproteobacteria > DSM-16500 > DSM-16500 > Aquicella. Next base: position 5,078 of record MGXW01000089.1, on the reverse strand, counting down.
ATACAGCATAGATATTGTGAACTTAAAGCCAGAGCTTTTCTTAATCCAACTAAAGAAAACGTACTACAATATCAAGTGTTTCTAAAAAATATTCATGACAGAAGTGTGAAATTTGCAAATACTGTTATAAATATAATTAACAATGACCCAGCTCTTAAATCCACTATTCCTGCAATGAATACTAAAGAGTTTTATTATCAACTCGCAATCAATACTTTTGAAAATGAAGGCACGTGTTAATTTAACATGGACGATCAATACGATGCTGCATTAGCCAGGTATCTAAATCTTCTTTAAGGTAACGAATACTGCGACCAATTTTTAAGAACTTCGGTCCTGGTGTTCGTGATGCTAAAACACCGTTCATGCGATCTTGCCGTAAAAAACTTCGACTCATTCCTATATATTCCGATGCGTCTTTTTCTTTAAGGATATTTTTGCTCATGTTTTACCTCTTCATGAGAATTGAATCATAACCATCCTCTTGCTGCCGTAGTGAATGGCAGTATTCTATGAGAATTAATTCTCATAGAAGTTGATTAATTTTGTCAATAAATTTCGTAATAATTAAATTTAGGGCAGGGTAAGGGGCTAAACAGCTTGAAATAAAGCTACTAAAAATAGGTTGAATTGAAAATGAATTGCTATTTTCTCTAAATGGGTTAGAATACTTTGCAGTTTTTGTTAGCGAGTCGATCGTCATGAAATCTCATGCAATGAAGGAAAAGATAACATTAGGTAGATATATTGCTACTACTATAAAAGCATTTACTGTCATGTTTTATCAGGATGTTTTTGTCGTTGAGGGCTTTACCTATCTTGAAGATGAATCTGACTTAGTGGTTGCTTATCGGGTAGGAGGCAAACGAAAGCCTGTTTTGAAAATGCATATCACGAAACTTATTAAAGATAAGCAGATACTCAGCTGTTTTAGCCGAGAGGATGTCGGCGAAATTGGTATGCTTTTATGGTCGGCTGATGGAAAAGAAAATACAAAGTAGAAAAGTGAAGCGACTTCAAGCTGAATTACGAGAAATTTTACAGGTCAAAAATAATAAAGATAAAATTTAATATGAGCTTCCTAAAAGAAAAAACATATTTAAAATATTACTCGCTATTTGCGATTTTACTAATTACCGCACAACTTGCTGCTAATGTATTAGGCCCAAGGACTATTGTTTTAGGGCCATTTTTGTTGCCCGGTGGTATCTGGAGTTTCCCGTTGACTTTCTTTTTATGGGATATAGTTACCGAGGTTTATGGATTTCAACGTGCAAGACAACTTATTTTATATTATTTAATAGGGGAAATATTTTTTGCTGTTTTAATTGATTTTGGACTTCGAATGCAAGCGGCGTCCACTGTTCAACACCCGCAATATTATGCAGATGTTTTAGGAAGTGTGTTTCGCTTGAGCATGTCGATGGTGATAGCTGTTATTCTTGGCGATTATGTCAATTGTTATGTTTTGGATAGACTAAAAACTTATACGCAGGGAAAATACCTATGGATGCGATTAATTGGCTCAACAGCATTAGGCGAGCTTGTTACTTCTTTGATTTGGGTTGTTTCTTTTTATTTTGGTAAGGCACATCATCCTGATGTGTTGAGATTAATTTTTTCTCAATATATTATTAAAGTATTATTTGAAGTTGCTTTTGTTCCGGCAACGTATATTATTATTAATTTCTTAAAAAATAATGAAGTGATGGATTCAAATAAACGATATACTAATTTTGATCCTTATACGCTGGAAAGGTTTGCAAATACTGGAAGTAGAGATTGAGAAATGAATTCTTTAAGCGTGAAAATTACGAATTTAATGATGATAAATGGCATTGCAAATGAATCACAACTTGCAAGATGTGTTGGGATTTATCAACCTACTTTATCTCGTTTACTTGCTGGGAAAATATATAAACCTAATCAAAGGATTATTAGAAAAATAGCGGAGTTTTTTGATGTGTCAGTCGACCATTTGCTTGTTGATAGCCCATTACAGAGTGTATATATTTCTGAAGCTGAACGTTATCATGGTTCACCCAGTTCAGTTCTTCGATACTTAATGCAAGATATTGGAAATATGAGTGAAGGAGAGCTTTCCCGTAGGACGGGTGTTCCTCAGCCAACTATTCACCGTATACTTTCCGGTATGACACCTAACCCAAGAATAGAATCCATCGAGCCCTTGGCTGAGTTTTTTAATATTAGCCCAGATCAAATGTTAGGACGAATACCTCTCCCTAAAGATCGCATTTCTGGTTCCTTTGCTGTTACAACCGCAACTAAAAAAATTGTTCCATTGCTCAACTGGATGGAAATTGCATATTGGCCTGAAATTATAAAAGATCCCAATTTTAAAACAGAAAGAAATTGGATTACTTCTGAATCTGGAATAAAAGGTTCTGCTTTTGCGCTGAAGATCAGTAATGTTGATTATTTGCCTGAATTTAGAAAAGGAACAGTCATTATAATTGATTATACTCGCATGCCAAAAGAAGGTGATTTTGTTTTAGCTTTGCTTACAAATAAAAATCAGATTGTAGTCGGGCAATTATCTAGAGAAAAAAAACAGGATACGCTAATGCCGCTTTCTCAAGGAATTAAAGAACTAACTATTAATGAGAGAGTTAAACTTTGTGGTGTTATTGCTGAAGCGAAGCATAATTTTTAACCATTGAATAAAAAAATTAGAAATGAATTAAAAATGAATTGATTTTTACTCGAAGGTATATTCTAATACTCCTGTGATTTTCCATTGCTTGAACAGAGAAGAGCTAGATATGCCAAACCGAGGAACAAATGATTTTCAAGTCGACGGACAGAACGATGAAAAAACTGTTTGGAAAATCGTAGCAGATACATTATTGATCCCTATGGAGTTTATTAATTCTGAATTGAGCTACCAAAGTGTTATGCAGTGGGACTCGATGGGGCACGTAAATCTTATGCTTGCGATTGAGAAAAATTTTGATGTTAAAATCGGTCAAGATCAAGTTTTAGAACTTACGTCAGTTAGTGAGATTGTGTCCTATATTTCTAAATGTTCAACATCCAACTTTTCACAGAAAAATTCAATTAAAGATAATGAAAAATCTAATATTATCCACAGAGGGCTTACTAATATATATTTTGATGAAAGTGAGATCACTTTTATTGATGCTAAAAATGGAAAACTGTTTCATCGTGGATATTCAATTGATGATTTAGTTAAGCAAGCAAGTTATGAAGAAGTGGCTTATTTATTAATTTATAGCGATCTTCCTAATAAAAAGGCTCTAAATATTTTCCAGAAAAAAATTGAATTGTTTCGCAAGTTATCTGACAGTACAGTTTCTGTTATTAAATTATTAGTTAATAATCAAACAGCCACAAATGTTTTACGTACTATTACTTCTCACTTATCAGAAACATTGGCCGATTTATCTGTCGAAGATCAAGGTATTGCATATATTGCTAAAATACCAACAATCATTGGAACATATCTTGCGTTTAAAAATAACAAAGATTTACCACAGCCGCCTGAAAAATTATCTCAAGCAGCTTATCTTCTTTTTATGCTTCTTGGAAAAATCCCAGAAACCGATGTTATTCGGATTTTTGAGCAAAACATGATTTTGCAGGCAGAGCATGATTCTAATGCGTCAACTTTTGCGGCACGAATTACTACAAGCACAGAAGCTGAATTAGGTAATGCTATCACTTCTGCAATAGCGACATTTTCAGGGTGCTTACATGGAGGCGCGCTGCTTGGTGTTGTACAAATGCTTCAAGAAATGCATGATGCAAATGAAGTGAAAAGTTATATTCAAAATAGATTAAAAAAGAAAGCACCCATTTTTGGTTTTGGTCATAGGGTTTACCGTACAGAAGATCCCAGAGCGAAGCCATTGAAAGAAAATGCTAAAATTCTCAGTGAAAAATATGGTAATGCAAGACTATTAGAAATTTTAGAAGCAGTTAAAGCAGAAATGAGCGGTTATATTGAGCATGGAATAAATGTCAATGTTGATTTTTATGCTTGTATTTCTTATTTATTGATGGGGCTTGAAAAAGATATGCTTGTACCTATTTTTATTGCCAATCGGTCTTGTGGATGGGTTGCACATATTATAGAGCAAAAAAATAAGAATATCTTACTTAGGCCACGCCTACAATATACTGGTGATATAAAAGATAAATTCATTGAAATTGAACAACGTGCCTAATGGGGATGAAAAATGCAAAATATGTTAGATAATCCAATATATAAAGAATTGGGTGTTATTCCAGTGATACATGCCGCTGGAACAAAAACAACACATGGTGGTACACGATCACATCCAGAAGTTTTCAAAGCTATGGAGCTTGCATCAAAATCTTTTGTTAGTATTGAAGAGCTTAATCGCAAGGTTGGTGAATATATTGCAAAAATTACGGGTGCTGAAGCCGGTATGGTAACTAGTGGAGCAGCCAGTGGAGTTGTTTTATCTATAGCAGCTTGTATGACAGGAATGAATATAACTAAAGTTAGGCAACTACCTAATTCAGCAGGAATGAAGGATGAATTAATTGTACAAAAAATTCATGTAGGATCATATAGCCATATGTATACCTTTACCGGCGCAAAACTTATTGAAGTTGGTAATATTAATGGCTGTTTACCTGAAGAACTAGAAGCCGCAATTAATGAAAAAACTGTTGCAGTTAATTACTTATTAGGACCAAGAATTTCCAAGGTTGGTCTTAGTTTGAAGAAAGTAGTTGATATTGCACATAAATATAATCTTCCAGTTATTGTTGATGCTGCGGCGATGCTGCCTCCCAAATCAAATTTGCGACGATATATAGACGAAGGCGCTGATTTAGTAACAATCAGTGGTGGAAAAATGATACATGGTCCGCAAGGAGTAGGATTATTGTTTGGAAAAAAAGATTTAATTGATGCTGCATTTGCGAATTCAAGTCCTAATCATGCCATAGGCAGACCACATAAAATTTCTAGAGAAGAGATTGTGGGATTGTATGTCAGCAATTCTCGGTGAATTAATACCCCCTGAATTTTCGCACTATTTTAGCGACTAGGAAATAATTTTTTC
>MGXW01000088.1 GCA_001801495.1 Gammaproteobacteria bacterium RIFCSPHIGHO2_12_FULL_37_34 | reverse complement strand
TCACATTTTTTAAGCAATCTTCTACTGTTACTCGTGCCATGGGAACACCTATCATTTCAGTTTAACGAATAGTGAATTATACTATAATTCACTAGGAAAAGCATCATATAAAGGCGTTGCATAGAAAATGATTTATGCAACGCCTTAGCGGTTATACCTTACGCCACACCCTTTTTCATAGGGATATAAATATCATTTGGATATTCATAAGCAGCGCCATCTGCCATATCAATACCTGCACCGATGACACCACCGATGATTGCATTGCCAAAAACAATAGCTTTTGTTTTTGAGCCAATGGTTTTAAGAGAAGGCTGATAACCTGGTTTTTCGCAATTAATTTGGAGATCGTTAAAACTGCGATTAACAGTAACCGTGCCAGGCGTACCATTAACAAACCATTTACCTTTGTTGTTTTCTAATGTACAAATCGCACCACGTGTTGGTTCAGTATGCACAGATACACTCTGCTTCGTGCCTGTTGTAATAGATGCGCAACTGGTAAGAGTAGCAACCCCGGCGATGATAAAAATAGCTTTTTTAATCATGAACTTAATCCTCGTAGAATGATGTTCAACCTAAATTTGGTTTATGTTATATTCACGTATTAATATTCAGGTTAATATATAAAAAATGAAAAAAAATTGTACACAAAAGAAGAAGGGTATGTCAATAGTAGATTACAAGTTAATTAATTATTATTAAATAGATCAAAATTTATACAATTTTTATATCTAATAAGCTTGCAATCAGATGGGAAAATTTCTTAGCTTGTTGCGGTAAACGCAAACGCTCAGCTTCAGTAATGGTTTTAAGATCATGCAAGGCGGTTGTGAAGTCGTCATTGATGACAACGTAGTTAAATTCGTTAATGTGAGAAATAGCTTCTTTGACATCAGCTAAGCGTTTTTGAATGATTTTGGGATCATCTTGATTACGTTTAATGAGGCGTTCACGCAAATCTGTCATGGAAGGAGGTAGAATAAAAATGCCAATTGCATCTCTAAACAATTGTTTGATTTGTTGATGTCCTTGCCAATCTATTTCTAAAATGACATCTATTCCTTTTGCTAATGTTTCTTCTACCATTGATTTTGATGTGCCATAATGATGGCCAAAAATAATCGCATGCTCAAGAAATTCATGTTGGCTAACCATTTTTTCAAATGTAGTTACATCGATGAAATAATAATGAATACCATGCATTTCATTCGAGCGTTTTGGACGAGTGGTATGAGAAATGGAAACAATAATAGTTGATGTTGATTCAACAAGTGCTTTCACTAAAGTAGTTTTGCCGGTTCCAGAAGGCGCTGCAACAACGTAGAGATTACCATGAGAAATCACAAAGAAGTTTCCTCTTGTAATGCCAATTCTTCAATTTTATCAATAATAGCAGTACTGGAAATATGAATATTAGGATTCATAATGCGTACTTCACCACCATAAGCACGTACAATATCAGCGCCAACTACTTGGTCTATACGATAATCACTACCTTTGGCTAAAAAATCTGGTTGGATGAGTCGTAATAAGCGTTCAGGTGTATCATCTGTAAATGATGTTACCCAATCAACGACATTTAAACCAGCGAGTATACTCATGCGATGTTCAAGATGGTTGATAGGGCGATTAGGTCCTTTTAACTTTCTTATTGATTCATCTGCATTGACTGCAACGATAAGATAATCACCCAGTTGCTTAGCCATTTGCAAGGATGCAACGTGTCCTGCATGCAGGATATCAAAACAACCGTTGGTAAAAACAACTTTCTTACCAAGCGCTTTAGCTTCTTTCACCGCTTGTAACAACTGTTCTTCATTTACAATGCCACTTGCTACATTTGTTTTACCAGTGAGTGCTGCTTCTAATTCTGGAATACTAACGGTTGCGGCACCCAACTTGGTCACAACGATGCTTGCTGCAAGATTAGCGAGCGCAGCTGCAATATGCGGAGCAGTTTGTGTAGCAAGTGTGGCCCCTAATACTGCTATGACCGTATCGCCTGCACCGGTAACGTCAAACACTTCGCGTGCACAAGCAGGATAATGCGTATTATGTTGAGATTGGATCAGTGTCATACCATCTTCGCCACGTGTTACTAATAAAGCATCCAGGTGGTAGTCGGCAAGCAATTTTCGTCCTTTATCAATCAGATCTTGTTCACATTGACAGGCACCAACGATTGTTTCAAATTCTTTTAAATTAGGCGTCACTATATTGGCGTACCGGTAAATACTAAAATCATTTCCTTTAGGATCTACTAAAATGGGAATATTCATTTGACGAGCTAATTGAATAAAAGCTTGTGGATGAGATAAGCTACCTTTTCGATAATCGGATAAAATAACCAAATTAAATTGAGAAAGATGTTTTTTGTAACGCGGAAGAAGCAGTTCTTGATGAGAACCAATTAATTTTTCTTCAAAATCAAGACGCAGCAATTGTTGATGGCGACTTAACACACGTAATTTTACTATAGTCGATAGGTTGTCCAACATACAAAAATCATGATTTACTTTGGCGATGCTAAGTTGTTTTGCCAAGGTATGAGCAGGTTCATCATTCCCTGTTAGGCTGAGTAAAGTAACATTTGCTCCTAGAGCAGCAATGTTTAGAGCAACATTACCTGCTCCTCCTGGGCGATTATCTATGTTATTAATATTTACGATAGGAACAGGCGCTTCAGGAGAAATGCGAGTGGTATCACCAAACCAATAGCGATCTACCATGACATCGCCCACCACTAATATAGAAGCTTTGGTGAAATCTGGTAAGGTTTGAGGTAATACTTGTAGCATAATACTGATCCGCAAGAGTGAATTGAAAAATTCTATCATTTTTTAAATCTTAAGCGAAGGTTATCTGGACTGAAGCAGTGACAGATCAGGCTAATCCTGGCATGATGATGCCTTTTGTAGGTTAAAATGTGCGTTATTTTTATACGATTTTATTTTATTTAGCTTTACCTGTTATTTTTATACGTCTTCTTTGGCGGTCACGATCTCAACCGGCTTATCGTGAGCGATTAGGAGAGCGCCTGGGTTTTTATCCCCATCAATTAAACAAATGCCTCTGGGTACATGCAGTATCCGTTGGTGAAGTGCTCGCTGCCATTCCACTGATGAAAGCCTTACAAAAACAATACCCTCACTTACCATTGTTAGTGACCACCATGACGCCAACGGGAGCAGAAAGAGTAAAAGTTGCACTAGGGGATAGTATCACGCATGTTTATATTCCTTATGATTTACCAGGAGCTGTTTCTCGTTTTTTGGAAACAATGCATCCTGAAGTTGCGCTTATTATGGAAACAGAATTATGGCCAAATTTATTAGCCGCATGCTATGAAGAACATATTCCCGTTTATTTATTAAACGCGCGGCTATCTCAAAAATCAGCAAGAGGATATCGTCGTATTACCTCGCTTACGCGAATAATGTTACAACAGCTTACATTTATCGCAGCCCATGGGGAGGAAGATGCCAAACGATTTATTGCATTAGGTGCTTTACAAGATCACGTGATAGTAACAGGCAATATCAAATTTGATTTACAATTACCGGATGATTTATCTGATAAAAGTAGAATGTTACGTGAATGCTTGGGGCAAGATCGCTTCATTTGGATTGCAGCAAGTACACATGAAGGTGAGGAAGAACAACTATTACTCGCACACCAGCAATTGCTGCAAAAAAATCAGCAAATTTTATTAATATTAGTTCCGCGGCATCCTGATCGTTTTGATCATGTAGCGAAATTAGTTGAGCAATATGGATTAAACATGGTTAGGAGGAGTGAACATCTACCTGTCGCACAGGATACAGCTGTTTATCTTGGCGATACGATGGGTGAATTATTACTTTTATATGCAGTAGCAGATGTAGCTTTTGTTGGTGGCAGTTTGATTCCACGAGGTGGCCATAATATGTTAGAACCAGGCGCATTAGCAAAACCGGTTTTGACAGGAAAATATTTATTTAATTTCGCTGAAATTAGCGAATTATTTATTGCAGCACAAGCTCTTTCCATTGTTTCCGATGCTACTAGCTTGGTTTTGCAATTAACTCGACTAATGGAAAATGCGGATGAACGTATTCAAATGGGTGAGCGTGCGCAGAAAGTTGTTGCAGCAAATCGCGGAGCTTTAGGCAGACAATTAGAACTGATTACAAGAACTCAAAAACTGTCTTATTGCTAGAGAATGTTTAATATTCACGTTAAATAAGAATGAAACCAAATCCTAATAGCGAGCATTATTAGTGCCAAAAATTATTGGAATTAATGAATCTGAGATTAAACAAATCATGCGTGATACTGAGATTCAATTTGTATCGATTGCATCCGGTACCAAGAAAGATAATATTGTTTCTAGAAACATTCCTAATGAAGAACTTAATGATAACGATAACAAAGAAAAAACAGATGATCCGGTTTATGGTGTAGCATCACTTATGACATGATTCTTTCTCATCAAACAGGGGTCGCGAGCGCGAATTTATGAAATTGTTAAGGACAATTCTGTAAATTACATGAAATGGACAAAACAATCAATTGGATAGCTTGGATTATTTTTTTATTTAAAGAATTTATACAAGAATCAAGGAAAAAACCTTTATAGGTTATATTTTTTATGTAAGTTGACAAATGCAGCATGGCAATAAATTTCTAAATCATTAATTTCTAATTGCGTATCAGGATGTTCCGCAATCTTAAAACCAAATTTTTCATAAATTTTTTTAGCTTCACTAGTCGTTCTTAGCGACCATGTTTTCAATCCTTGTAGTTCTGGATAATTCATTATTGTTTTAACTAGCGTACTCCCTAGGCCTTTATTTCTATGTTTTGGGTCAACGGTAATGTCACAAACATAAGCGTAAGTTGTGTAATCAGTAATCACCCGACCAAAACCAACAAGTTTTTTGTTGGTGGTTTGATAGATACCAAAACATAGCGAATGATTGATGAACCTTTGAACATATTCAATAGGAATATTTTTGGACCAAAAACATTCTCTTAACAAAGACCAAACTTTTTGTTTGCTTAATAAAGATTTCTTTGTTGATATAAAATAATTTTTATAATTTAAATTCGAAAACTTGCTTTCGGATTTTTCTGATAGGATTTCCAAAGGAAAGTTACAGCTCTTCCCTTTGGCCGCGAGCGCGAATTTATTTCGCGCGAAGCGATATAAACATAAATAAAAACCCGGGCGCTCTGTGGTCGAGTTTTTATTTTTCTTGTTATTCATTTTTAAAATATTCATTATCAGTATTAAGGTAATTTGTTTCTAAACTGAATATATTGAAACTTGTTTTTTTATCGTAGATATCAAGGTGTTCAGATTCTTTTAACTTTTTTGCTAATCTAACAGATATGGGTAATCCTAATATTTCAATAATTACCTTAATAAACCACATTGTGATTATCAAAGAAAGCAAATGTATATCACTCATTGTTCCAAAAAAAGCTATTAAACCAAAAACCAAGCTATCGATACCCGAAGCAATAACGGTTGATGATACAAATCTAATGCCCAAGTAATTTCCATTCATTTTTATTTTCAGTTGGGCTAAGATAAAGGAATTGAATGGCTCAGAAACCAAATAACTTATTCCTGATGCTAAAATAATTCTAATATTTGTTGTTAATAGAGTATCAAACATTTCATTATTTGCAGTAGGGTAATTAGGACTTGGCATGTGTATGATAATCTGTCCATAAATAATAAACAGTGCATTAAATAAAAATCCACACCAAATTGCTCGGCGCGCATGTTTGAAACCATATACCTCCGTGATGAGATCAGATAAGAGAAAAGTGAATGGAAAAATTAAAGTTCCTGCATCTGTATCCAATCCTATTATATTGACAAGCCTTGGATCGAACCAATTTGCAAGCACAATAACCATTGCATATGTAAGAGTTAAAAACCATAAATAATTTGGTTGTGATCGTATTGTTTTTGATTCAATTAAATTTTCATGCATCTGTTTTTTCCATTTTTATGGTTATTTCTTCAAAGGTAATGATTAGATTTTTAGCGATGGTTTTTCCTATAGCAATCCCCAGTTTTTCTTTATTAGTTTGGCTAAGTTGTTTAAAGTTAGTAGAACTAAATTCATTCCAATGTTGTGTATAAGAGTGACGTTTAAAGGATTCTGTATTTGATATAGTTAGTTGGTTATTTTTGATTTTCACAGAAGTAGGTAAAACCACTTCTGATTCTAATCCAAGATAGTTACAGAACATCTTATCTATTTTTTTAAGCATGCTTTTCATTTGTTATCCTTCATTTGATCATAGATTAGATCAAGTTTTTGCGTTTACTTGTATAATGGCACCAATCATTTCAATTTTTAAATGAGGCATCAAAACAATTTCCTTTACATGATGATCTAGCGATTTCAGAATTCTTTTATTACCTTCAATATGGTATTTTTTAATTTGTGTTTCTAAAGAATCATGTGAAACTATGGCTACCAGCATACCGTCTTCTAAATGTTGATCTTTATCAATAATAAAGATTGAGCCTTTTTTAAAGAATGGTTTGATATCTTTGTCGGCATATAAAGCCAGAATGTTTTTCGAATTACTAGGAACTTTCATATCAATAGTACCTAATTTTTTAGTTGATTTAAAGTTAAAGGAATGAAGAAGGATTTTTCTAGTAAAATCTTGAATGAGTATTTTTTGGTTTTGTACATCTATTGATTTAGTTGTGATTCCTAGCAAGTCATTAATGGTGATATTAAAGCCATCAGATTTAAAAAACTCTACAATTTTGAGTAGAGTATCAATTCTTGGATTGACTACTCTTTTAGATTCATCAGGATGAGTAAGTTTTGTAATCATTGAACGTGGCATGCAAAGAGCATTAGCAAGTTGAGCGCTCGTAAATTTAATTTGATCACGCGTTGATTTTGCATCAATAAGATTTCGTAGCATTAAATGTATTGAGGTTGTAAAATTATTTGATATTTTCATTTTTTCCTCTTGTAATTTCTTCTGAACGCAGGTACGCTTCATTTGTTTCTTTAAAGAAACGTTCCTTTAATGAAACATTGTAATAAAAATTGGGCCAATTAGCATCTATTGAAAATAGGAGATTTAAAAAATAAGGAACAACTTGTTCAAAAATGAAACTATATCAAACAAGATATTCACTATTTAAATCGCAATTCTTTTTTTCTGTTTTGGAAGATATATTTAAGCAGTAATTTCTTCTTGGGGGGATTAGCTTGAAGCACAAGTTTTGCATGAATACAGCGCATTCCAGAAGATGATGCTATTTGTTCTTTAAACTTTGGACAATGGAAATTTAAATTATATACAAATCTTTCTATTTTCAATATTTGAATTAATAAGGAAATGCATATGTCATCAATGGAACCTTTGTGTCTTCTTGCGGGCATTGACCCGAAAAAACTCTCGAAAGAAAAGAAATTACTGCTAG
>MGXW01000087.1 GCA_001801495.1 Gammaproteobacteria bacterium RIFCSPHIGHO2_12_FULL_37_34 | reverse complement strand
CTTTCATACTCGCCTTACTCATTCTAAAAACTCCTGACATAACAAACGGGCTTATTAGGCGTTCCCGCTGAAAAACGCAGGAACTCCTTTGATTGTTTAAGAACACCCCATCGCGTAAAGTCAGCAAGAATCGCTGCGGGCTTATTATTATGATGGATTCTATAAGATATTCAAGTCAGCTTGGCACATTTGACGCTAAAATTAATTGGAAACGCAAATCTTTTTAAGATCGTTATAGACTTTTAAAGTATTTCAATGGTAAATTTTATCATCTTGTTGTACCCGTATATTAAATGATATTTGGATTACTAATTCATTATGAGGATAATTTAATTATGTCACGAAAAAAAACTGGAAGACATGTCGCCAAACGTAAAGAAAATACACTTGTAACCGTTCAAAAAAAGGAGAGAGAATTTTTAAAAATACCATCAACGTTATCTGCGCTACTAAATAAAGAAGTTAGTACTATTAAACAAAAAGAAACTCAATTAAAAAAATCTATAGCTCAATTAACAACACGGATTACCAGTTTTGAAAAAAAGTCACAAACCAATCCAAAGCTTACAACTGCTTCAGAAAAAAAACAATTTCAAATAGCCACGCGCACTTATAACACCCATCTCAAAACAAAAGAACTGTTAGTAAAGCAATTAAAATCAACTGGAGAATCACTGCTTATTGCTATCGATAAACAAGCTAAATTGATGGCATTCAGTAAATATATCAATCAGTTCGAAAAAGAATGGCTAAAACAATTTAATAAAGTGGTCCCTTTGAAAAAACCAAAACAAGCAGCTCACATAACAGAAAAGATTCAATCTTCATCTCTAGAATCTGGGACAGAAAATGTTGCTGTTAATAACACAGCAGAGGTAATATCATAATTTTTATGATTCTTGTGATTTAACTCAAATGGCTAAAATCATCCACATAATACAAGTCATGGAAAGACATTAGAAGTATTATCAAAATACGGAGTCCCCAAATGAATAAACAAATGTCCCTGGAAGGCGATTTAGAAACAATTACGTTAAAACAAGTTGTAAAAGACACATTGCGTAATTATTTTACAAACATAGGTGGCGAACAACCTATTGATTTTTATTCAATTTTATTAGAAGAAATTGAGCGCCCCTTGCTTGAAGTATTGATTAATCATACTCATTACAATCAAGTCAAGATGGCTCATATTCTTGGTATCTCGCGAGGAACATTACGGAAAAAACTAAAACAATATGGCATGTTAGAGTAGGTTCTACTTTTAAAGCCATACAATAAAGCATGTATGGCTTTAGTTTAAGCTATGATAATTGACCGTAAACAACTACTTTTATGTGGTATAGATGATGGATCTTCTCAATCATTGATTGAGAAGATCCATACTTTAATTAAACATTGCATCACACCAGAACAATCTTGGCAGATTTTATCATCGTTTTTATCTGCATCCCATTACCCATTTGCTCTGCATTTATATATTTTCACCCAATTATTCCCAACTTGGCGCGAACATCCAGATACCGCGCCTGCTTGGATACCAACAGAAGTACAACTTTCTCATTCCAATATCGCCTCTTTTATGGCCGAGTTAAATATCAATAACATTCAATCCTTTCATCAGTGGACTACTAAACAATACCAAGATTTTTGGCAACGTACTATTCAAAAATTAAATATTGTTTTTAAAAAAAAGCCCAATCAAATTTGCGATTTAAGCAAAGGAGTAGAATCACCCCATTGGTTACCAGGAGGAGAAATCAACATTGCTGATAGTTGTTTTACAGCGCCTGATTCAACTATCGCACTTATTTATGAAGATCCTCATCAAACGATTCATCAGTTATCCTATAAAGAGCTTAACCATTTATCTAACCGTGTTGCCAATAGCCTCACAACTCTTGGTTATACTGCAGGTGATGCAATCGGCATCATTATGCCCATGACTATTTACGCTGTTGCTATTTACCTTGGTATTATTAAAATAGGAGGTGTTGTTGTCTCCACTGCAGATAGTTTTTCAAGCCAAGAAATAGCGATTCGCTTAATAAGTGCTAAAACTAAAATAGTATTTACCCAAGATTTTCTTTCCTGGGGAGGAAAAGAACTCGCTCTTTATGAAAAAGTGAGATCTGCTTACGAAGGTAAAATAGTCATCTTACCCCTTCATCAATCTCTTTCGCTCACACTCACTCCTCATGATATCAAGTGGATAGATTTTTTAGTAAAAAATACAGCTTTTACTTCAATTCCTTGCCACCCTATGGCTGCTTGTCATATTTTGTTTTCATCTGGCACGACCGCTCAACCTAAAGCCATTCCATGGAATCACACAACCGCTATTAAAGCAGCAAGTGATGCTTATTTTCACAATGATATTAAAGCAAAAGATGTGTTGTGTTGGCCAACTAATTTAGGTTGGATGATGGGTCCATGGTTAATTTATGCTGCATTTATTAATCACGCAACAATTGCATTGTATCCTGATGCTCCTAAAGATCGCACCTTTGGAGAATTTGTTGAAAAAGCTAAAGTAACGATGTTAGGAGTGGTCCCTACCTTAGTAGCAAGCTGGCGTCAATCACAATGTATGCAAGGTTTAAATTGGCAATCTATTAAATTATTCAGCTCAAGTGGTGAATGCTCTAACCCTGAAGATATGCTATATCTCATGTCGCTTGCTCACTATAAACCAATTATTGAATATTGCGGAGGCACAGAAATTGGCGGTGCTTATATTAGTAGTACGGTTATCGAAAAAAATTATCCATCGCTTTTTTCCATACCAACAATGGGATTAGATTTTATCATCTTAGATACGGCTGGAAAGGCAAGTGATGTAGGCGAAGTTGCGTTGATTCCACCATCTATGGGTTTATCTGTTGAATTACTAAATGCAGATCATCATCATATCTACTTTGAAAATATGCCGCGCGGACCTCACAACATGGTATTGCGGCGACATGGAGATCAAATCATGCGCTTGCCTAACGGGTATTATATCTTGCTAGGCAGAAGCGACGACACTATGAATTTGAGTGGCATTAAAATAAGTGCAGCTGAAATTGAACGTACTTTATCTGGCATTCCTTATATTGGTGAAGTAGCTGCTATTGCTGTTAGTTCCCTGAAGCAGGGTCCTAATCGATTGGTTATTTATGCAACCACAACGACCCCATTAGAAAAAACTAGCATTCTTCAAATCATGCAAAAACGAATAAACACACAACTGAATCCTTTATTTAAAATTTATGATTTAATTTTCATTAACGAATTACCAAAAACCGCTTCAAATAAAATCATGCGCCGAATGCTGCGCGATCAATATCAGATGAAATAACCAATCACCTAACTCGTCACTTCTGTTTTCGAGATCACTTCAGCATCTGGAATAGGATGTTGTAAAAATTTGGTCATCGCACTATCTGCAAGTGGTTGGGTAAGATAATACCCTTGAATTTCTGCGCACCCCTCATAAGCAAGAAATTGGTATTGCTCATGTGTTTCAACCCCTTCTGCAATAGATATAATGCCTAATTTATTAACCATTGCGATAATAGCTTTAGTGATGGTTGCTGAAGTTTCATCCAATGTTACTTGTTTGATAAATGATTTATCGATTTTAATTTTATCAACTGATAACCGCCTTAAATTATTTAATGACCAATAACCCGTACCAAAATCATCAATCACAATTTGTACGCCTAAATCTTTTAGTGCATACAATACTCGCAAAGTATTTTCAGGTTCTTGCATAATAACACTTTCGGTAATTTCAATTTCAATAGATGGTGGAGACAAACTCATACGTGAAATTAAATCAAGAATATCATCAACAAAAGTCGATTGTTTAAATTGCCGACTCGAACAATTAATAGCAATGGTTAACGAACTCCATCCTGCATCATGCCAAACTTTTAGTTGCTGACATGCAGTTTTCATCACCCAATTACTCACTGGCACAATTAAACCAGTTTCTTCAGCGAGTGCAACAATTTCATCTGGCGTAATTGTATTGTATTCTTTATTTTTCCAACGCAATAATGCTTCAACGCCTGTAATACGTCGCGTTTTCATTTCCATTTTGGGTTGGTAAGCTAAAGTAAATTCATTTTTAACTAATGCATGGCCTAAAGCATTTTGCAAAGCCATTTTTTCTTGTGCTTTGTTAGTCATCCCAGCTGTATAAAATTGATAATTGTTCCGCCCATGTTCTTTTGATCGATAAAGCGCAAGATCAGCATTTTTCATTAACGTTTGAATATTATGTCCATCATAAGGATAAATGCTAATGCCAATACTTGTCGTTAAATAAATTTCTTGCCCTTGAACGGTAATCACTTGTAACACATTTTCAAGCACATTTTGCGCAATCAATGCAACACCTTCGGTTTTCTTTACATCGGTGATGACCAATACAAATTCATCACCACCTAACCTTGCAACCATATCTGTGCCACGCACCGTACTACGCAATCGTTCCGCAATAATTTGTAAAATTAAATCGCCCGCTTCGTGACCAATTGTATCATTTATATTTTTAAAACGATCTAAATCTAAAAACAACAAGGCAAAACCATACTGATGACGACGAGAAGTAGCTAACACATGATTAATAAATTGTTCTAACTTATTACGGTTAGCAAGCCCCGTTAACGGATCATGATAAGCCATATGATGCAAACGTTCTTCTGCTTGTTTTTGTTGAGTAATATTTTGCACTTGGACAATAAAATAAATCGGCTTATCTTTTTCATCTCGCATGAGTGACAAGGTGGATGTGACCCATACTATTTCACCATTTTTTCGAAAGCATTGTTGTTCGGAATAATAAGTTTTAATTTGTTTATCTATTAATTGTTGAATATTAACTTGCAAATGATTAAGATCATTTGGATGAATTAAATAATAATAATTCATCGCTAACATGTCTTCTTGACTATAACCGAGTAATTCAGCAAGGGAAGCATTGATTCGAAGAAAATGACCATCGAGATTGAGTAAAGCGATACCAATGCCAGTGGTATTGAAAATCGTTTCGAAAAGATGTTGTTGTTCCTGTAATTTAATGTGCACATCATGCACACTACTATCAAGTGATAGTAATTTTTTTTTCTTACTTGAAACCTGTTGCAATAACACAAATATGCAAATCAAAAAAATAAAACTGGCTGCGAGTGATATTGAAAATTCTAGCGTTTGTGAAAATAACGACCCGATGAGAAAAGAATAAACAAATGCGAATACACCCATGATTGCTAGCCCTATGGTCACTCCTACGATGACCGCTAGCAAGGTCTTATTCATTATCCTCATCCTTTGGATAGAGTTACCACTTTATTTTATCACATCTTCCAAATACTTCACTACTGCGCCTAAAAATCGGGCAGCTTCCCCTCCTGTTACTGCTCGGTGATCAACGGTTAATGAAAGTGGAACAATACGTCTTATCGCCATTTCCCCGTTATACGCAACCACTTCATCACGACTACGTCCACAACCTAAGATAGCCACCATCGGTGGCACAATAATAGGTGTCGCATAACGACCAGCAATCATACCAAAATTAGATAAAGTGATTGTTGCATCTTGCATATCGCCTGAAGCAATTGTGCGATGTTGTACTGCTTCTTTATATGCATCTATTTTCTGGCGCAATTCTTCTTCAGAACATTGTTCAGCTCCTCTTAGCACCGGCACAAATAATCCCTCAGCTGTATCCACAGCAAGACCAATATCAACATGATCGAATAATTGGCGCTTTAGCGTTTTTCCGTCAAACCAAGCATTCAGCGATGGCTCCATCTTGACTGCTGCAACCATTGCTTTGAGTAAATGAACAGTCATATTAGCTTGGCGAGGCAAGTTAGTCACATCAGCATCTTCCATAATGCTCACTGGCACCACCTCTTGGTGTGATTGCATCATGATAGTAGCCATCACTCGACGTACCCCATGGAGTGCTTCTCCTTTAGGAACAGTTGATTTCATTGATTGTTCAAGATAACGTTTCACATCATCAGAAGTAATTAAGCCTTGTGGACCGCTAGCAGTCACTCTACTTAAATCAACGTTCATTTGATTAGCCAATACTCTTGCAGCAGGCATTGCTTTAATAGTTATCGATTTTGTTTTCGCCGCACCTACTATCACATCCCCTTCATCCCATTTTTTTGAACTTTCCTCCAATGAACCAACTACACTTCCCTTGGATGCATCTGCAGCAGATCCTGTAAGCTCAAAACTAATAAATGGTGCGCCTGTTTGAATCACATCGTTTGCTTTTCCATGTAATTTAACAATTTTTCCTGCGTAAGGGGATGGTACATCCACTACTGCTTTTGCCGTTTCCATGGATACTAAAGGCTGATCAATGGTTACCATATCGCCTTCTTTAACATACCACTCACGAATTTCCGCTTCTGCTAATCCTTCTCCTAAATCAGGTAAATTAAAAATTTTCATGTATACTCCATGGTCTGATAAACAGCATGAACAATTCGTTTTTCGCTCGGGATATAATATTTTTCTAATTTAGCATAAGGCACAATCGTATCAAATCCTGTTACACGTATCGGTGGTGCTTTTAATAAAAACAAAGCTTTTTCAGCTATTTGTGCAGCAATTTCAGCTCCTATACCTCCTGTCAATGCTGCTTCATGGATAATAACGCAGCGCCCAGTACGTTCCACTGAAGCTAAAATAGTTTCCATATCAAGCGGTTTGACAGTCGCCACATCAATCACTTCAGCATGAATATTATCTTTTAATAAGCCATCTGCTGCCGCTAATGTTTCCTTCACCATTGCCCCCCATGTTATTAATGTGACATCCTCTCCTGTACGCAAGGTAAAACAAGTATCAAGTGGCAACGCTTTCCCATCATTTTTCACCTCTTGTTTAGCAAAACGATACAGTCGTGATGGTTCAAGAAAAACAACTGGATCCGGATCACGAATAGCTGCTAAAAGTAAACCATAAGCACGGATAGGCGAAGAAGGAATAACAACACGTAATCCCGGTGCATGTGCAAACAATGCTTCTGTACTTTCTGAATGATGTTCAGGTGCATGTATGCCAGCACCAAATGGTGTACGAAAAACGACTGGACAACTGAGGCGGCCGCGTGTTCGATTGCGCATGCGTGAAGCGTGATTAATAATTTGATCAATAGCAGGATAAATAAAGCCCATAAATTGAAATTCAGCAACTGGTTTTAATCCTTGCGTTGCCATACCTATTGCTAACCCACCAATCATGGATTCAGCAAGCGGCGTATCGAGTACACGCTCTGGTCCAAATTGATCTAACAAACCAACTGTAGCGCGAAACACCCCACCATCTTTGCCAACATCTTCGCCTAATACAATGACACGATCATCTGCTCGCATTTCATAAGCTAAAGCTTGGGTAATAGCCTCAACTAACGTTATTTCAGTCATGAGTCACCCTCTCCATGTGAGCAAGAATATCCCGTTGCTCCGCATAAGCAGCAGGTAAGGTAGCATAAAGATAGTCAAACATTGACTCGATGGGTTGCGGTTTAATATCTAAATAATCTTTCACTTCTTGCTCAACTTGCTTCGCGCATTCTGTTTGCCACTTCGCTTCTTTTTCTTCATTCCATACACCTAATTGCTCAAGATAATGTCGCAGACGTATAATAGGTTCTTTCTTCCATTCTTGTTCACGCAAATTTTTTGGTTCGTAACGACTAGCATCATCAGCAGTCGTATGATCATGTTGCCGATAACAAACCATTTCGAGCAAACAAGGCTCTTCGTTTTCACGCGCGTGTTGAAGCGCTTTGGCTGCACGATGTTGAACGGCAATCACATCATTGCCATCAACTTGTTCACCTCTGATGCCTGCTGCAATTGCTTTTTGTGCTAAGGTATGCGCTGCCGTTTGTACTTGACGTGATACAGAAATTGCCCATTGATTATTGCATACTACAAATACTACCGGCAATTTCCATACACCTGCAACATTAATTGCTTCATAGAAATCACCCTGCGATGTTGCACCATCACCACACGTTACCATAACAGCACGTGGTTGCTTGCGATATTTAATAGCATAGGCAACACCTACCGCGTGTAATGGTTGACTACCAACGGGTACACTATGTGGAAAATCCTGACTATCCGGAGTAAAACAATTTCCACGTTCATCTCCACCCCAATATTGCAATATTTGCGAAAATTTGACGCCGCGTTGTAATAAAGATCCAACATCACGGTAATAAGGAATATAAATATCTTGTTTGTTAAGTGCATGGCCTATACCAACAAACACTGCTTCTTGTCCGCGTGTAGAAGGATAAGTTCCTAATTTACCAGTGCGTTGTAAGGCTATTGCTTTCGCGTCACACAAACGAACTAAAACCATTAGCTGATATAAATGAGTGAGTGCTTGTTTATTTTCTGCTAATAAGGGAATTTCTTCTGCTATTTGACCATTTTCGTTCAAATATTGATAGTATGGAATTTCAAATCGCTCGATGATTTTCACAATAATCTTCCTTACGTTATACTAAGAGCTAGATATCTTCTTCCCACAGTTTTGAAATGTGTCACAAGATTAGCGACCGAGACAAATAGAGTCAAGACAGGAGGGCAGAATGATGGAGAAAAGAGTCGCGTTAGTAACAGGCGGTATGGGTGGAATTGGTGAAGCAATTTGTCGCGAGCTGTTTAAACAAGGGATGCAAACCATTGCCACTTACAATCGCGGTGGTAATCACAAAGCAGCACAAGCGTGGCAAGACAATCAAAAACAAGCTGGTTATCAATTTGATATTGCTTATGTCGATGTAAGCGATTTTACTTCTTGCGAATCCATGATTAATCAAATTCTCAATAAAATAGGTACCATTGATATCTTAATAAATAATGCGGGGCTTGCTCGCGATCATACGTGCTGCAAAATGAGTAAAGAAGAATGGGATATTGTAATTAATACCGATTTAAATAGTGTATTTTATATTACACACGCAGTGATCAATCAAATGAAAGAAAAAAAATTTGGGCGAATTATTAATATATCTTCTATTAACGGGCAAAAAGGCCAATTTGGCCAAGTCAATTACTCTGCCGCTAAAGCAGGAATGCACGGTTTCACAAAAGCACTTGCTTTGGAAGTAGCAAAAAGTGGCATTACAGTAAATACCATTTCACCTGGTTATGTTGATACGAAAATGATTGAAGCTCTACCGGAAAAATTTCGCAATAAACTGCTAGAAGAAATTCCAATTGGTCGATTTGCTACACCAGAAGAAATAGCCTATGTCGTTGCATTTCTTGCGAGTGAAAAAAGTAATTATATTACGGGTGCAAATATTGCCATTAATGGCGGTCATTACATGTTTTAAAATATAAAAAAAGCTTTATTTATATACAATAATTTGACTTTTTTACATAAACATCCTACATTGAATATATTGCTGTACACAAAATAAATGGAGGTTTTTATGTTCAACGAAAACTTTGAACAATGGTATAAAAACAAAAATTTATTCACCCCTACAAATGAATGGGGTAAACAAGTTACTGAATTGTGTCATATTTGCCAACACATGGCACAAAAAAACTTAGAAATGACCAATGAAAATGTTTTCAGATGGTCTGATCAATTCAAACGTCTTACTAATATTAAAAAACCAGAAGAATTATTAAATTTGCAACGCGATTTTATTAATGAAAACATGTCTGCTTGCATGCAAGGCATGCAAACTCTCATGTCTACTTGCGCAGAAGGCATGGATGAATATATGAAATTGTGCAAACCTACCAATACATTTGGTGGCGCTCGCGATTCGAGTGCAACACGGTCTTACGAGAAACCAGAAAAATCGAGTAGCAAATAATTAATAAAGCTTCAAAAGCCTCCTGCGAGGCATAAAATGGATACACAACACGAAGGAAGCTATTACGAAACATTAGATCGTTCCGTACAAGTTGCTATTAGTCGTCTTAGCCACGGTATTTCACCAGCAGCACTCCTGCTCGCTTTCTTCGATTGGTATCTACATCTTGCTATTCATCCTGCAAAACAAATGCAGCTCGTTCAACTTTATGAGGAAAATTTTTGGCATTTGGTTCATCAATATCTTGGCCATATCAGTGGCGATCCACGGGGCGAATATTGTGTATTAACCTCACCGCAAGATAAACGCTTTATAGATAAGCGTTGGCAAGAATTCCCTTATAATTATATTTATGAATCCTTTCTTATGGCACAGCAATGGTGGCATGATGCTGCAATTAACGTAAGAGGTGTAAGTCACCATCATGAAGAAGTTGTTGATTTTACCTTGCGTCAAATTTTAGATATGTTGTCACCCTCTAATTCAGCACTGACTAATCCTGAAATTCAAGAGGCCGCCCTACAACAACAGGGTGCCAATTTTGTAAAGGGATGGGATAATTTCATTGAAGATCTTAGTCGTATTTATGCTAATAAACCACCTATTGGTTCAGAAAATTTTGTGATCGGAAAAAATATAGCGGTGACGCCAGGAAAAGTCATTTATCGCAATCGTTTAATCGAATTAATTCAATATGCACCTCTTACCAAAAAAGTTTGCCCAGAACCTGTGTTGATCACATCCGCATGGATTATGAAGTATTATATTTTAGATCTCACACCTAAACATTCATTAGTTAAATATCTTCTAAAAAAAGGACATACGGTTTTTTGTATTTCTTGGAAAAATCCAAAAAAGAAAGATCATTCACTCAGTATGGAAGATTATCTTGATTTTGGCATTCAATCAGCGCTAGATGTGATTTCAACCATCGTGCCGCGTCAAAAAATTCATTTGCTCGGCTATTGTTTAGGGGGCACACTCGCTGCTATTTCCGCTGCTACTATGGCTCGAAATAATGATGATCGTTTAGCAAGCTTAACTTTATTAGCCGCTCAAATCGATTTTAATGAACCTGGTGAGTTAGGTTTATTTATTGATGAAAGTCAAATTGTGTTTCTAGAAAATATGATGAGAGAAAAAGGATACTTAGATACCAATCAAATGGCAGGTGCATTTCAATTACTTCGATCAAACGATTTAATTTGGTCCCGTCTCATTCATGATTATTTACTCGGAAAACGTAAACCACTCACGGATTTAATGGCGTGGAATGCTGATGCAACACGATTACCCTATCAAATGCATTCAGAATATCTACGTAATTTATTTCTCGATAATCAACTGGCTGAGGGAAAATATCTTGTTAAAAGCAAACCAATCTCACTCACTGACATTACTGTTCCTGTTTTTGTTGTAGCAACCGAGCGTGATCACGTCTCACCATGGCGCTCTGTATTTAAAATAAATATGCTCACCTCAAGTGACGTTACTTTCGCTTTAACAAGCGGTGGACACAATGTTGGTATTGTCAGTATGCCTGTTAAAAAAACAAAGCGTTATTATCGCCTCTCCACGCTAAAAGAATCTGATCGTTTTATTGATGCAAATAGTTGGTATCAAAAAACAAAGCCAAATAACGGATCCTGGTGGCCAGCTTGGGAAAAATGGTTAACAAAACGCTCTGGTAAAATGATTAAATTGCCCCCTAAAATGGGCTGTGAAAAGAAAGGGTATGTTCCTCTTGAAAATGCACCTGGAACCTATGTTTTGCAGAAATAACCTATTTATTTAAATAGATCGGAGTGCGTTCCTGTTCGGATAAATGTGATGCTATTATCTTTTATGAGGTATATAAGCAACCAATCTGGTTCTATATGACACTCTCTGCAATCGCTATATTCACCCTTTAATGGATGAGCTACATGTTTTTTTGCTAATGGTTTTTGGTGGATTAAATCAGATATGATGTCATATAGCTTTTGAATATCTTTTCCTCTCTTCTTTATAAGTTTTAAGTCTCTTTTAAAACTAGTTTTATACCCTGGCGTTAACATTACTTTTTCAATTTTTTAAATAAATCATCCACATTTTTACAAATGGTTACACCCTTTCCTTTTCTAGCTTCCCTGATTGCACGAGCTGTTTTTGCATTTGGGATTTTTAACTCTAAAGGCCATTCATATTCACGCACAATACGGCTGTATAACATTGTAATAGCTTGTGTTGGTGTAATGCCGAGTTCGCTTAAAATATGCTCTGCGTTTACTTTTAATTGGGGTTCTACTCGTGCCCTGATAAATGCTGCTTTGCTCATAATTGCCACCTCTTTAGTAATTGTATCCCGTTTGGGGTACAATTGCAAGGCATAAAATCTGAGGCTTTTTAACTCTATTTTAACTCTACGATCCAAACACAACTATTTTCGTTCCACGATACTGATTAAAACCACGTGGCGGATCAACAAAATCATAACGTAACCATTCTGCATCATCAACGAACAAGCGTACACATCCATGACTTTCATTACCACGAATCACACCACCTGGTGATCCATGTAATGCTTGGCCACCATTAAAGAACATACAATATGGCATTGGTGCACCGCCATCTGGAATAGGAAATTTGCTTGAAACACAATTGCTACTACCTAACGAATAAATGCGAAACACACCTGCTTTGGTTCGGCAAGAACGATCAATATCAGAACACCAATCTTTACCACCTGTTACTGGCCCCCAACGAATTAACTGACCATCTGCTTCATATGCTCCAAAAGCATGTTTCTTTAAATCAACTACAATAACTTTTTCTTCAGGTGGTTCGATTGTAAGCGGAAAAGGCGCATGATCTAATAAATCTGAAGATTCTAGATTATCAGGAATACGTATCACCATGCCTGGATACAATCGAGCATTCGTATGATTAACGCGCATCACCAAACCACGCTCTCGTTCATCAGGAAAGAGGGATTGCCACGATTGTCCAGATTTGACCTGAAGACAAGTATAACCTACCTCATTACACCAGCTAGGATGGTGAGATTTAGCATACATATCACTCGGTAAAATGAGTAAAAGAATAAATACCGATATAACCATCCAAGCTATCCGCATCCTGACCTCCTCTTTTTTATTCTTATTATTAATTTTACTCTATAAGCTCGTTTTTTTTGTTCTAATAGTTTATCTTAAATACAATCATATATTTTTATAAAAAACAAAAGGTTATTTTTTGACTATATTAACTTTTTCTGTTCTTTTATTTATCTTCTCTATTATTGCAGGTTTATTTGGTGCGCTCACCGGATTGGGGGGAGGTGTGATTATTATTCCCCTATTAGTGCTACTGTTTCATACCAACATTCATTATGCAATGGGGGCTTCCCTTATCTCGATCATAGCGACTTCCTCTGGTACAGCAGCTGCTTACTTACGTGAGGGTTATACTAATCTTAGAATTGGAATGTTCTTAGAAATACCTGCGGTAATAGGCGCATTCTTAGGCGCATTATTAATTGCTGTTGTACCCATTCACTTCCTAGCTATTTTGTTTAGTCTCGTACTTTTTTTTTCTGCTTATTTAACTATTCGACGTAAAGAAGAACATGAAACATATTTAAGCTCGCATCCTTGGGCGGTTGCTTTAAAATTAGATGGCAATTATCCATCCGCTCACCAAATGAAATCGTATCATGTCCAACATGTTCCTGCCGCACTTGCTATCATGGGGGTAGCTGGCATTTTAGCAGGATTACTAGGGATAGGATCAGGCACATTAAAAGTTTTAGCCATGGATCAAGCATTACGTTTACCTTACAAAGTTGCAACAACCACTAGCAATTTCATGATAGGGATTACTGCAGCAGTGAGTGCTGGCATTTATTTTTCACACGGATTCATTAATCCCTTGATTTGTTTTCCTGTCATGATAGGGGTAGTATTAGGATCATTTTTCGGTGCAAAAATATTAACGAAAACAAAAAATCGTGCGTTGCGTATTTTATTTAGTATTGCAATTTGTTTAATAGGATTACAAATGCTTTATCATACCCTAACTGGTCCCATCTAAATGCTAACTAATAAAAATATGCAAGAAAGGATAGGCCTTGTTTTACTGCTAGGAACTTGTATTTCTGTTGGTATTGCACTCATTGGAAGTACCCTATATTTAATTCAACATGGCAGTGAAATCATCTCCGTCCCAATGTTACAATCCAGCACTTATGATCTTAGTGTTGTACAAATTTTGGATGCTACAAAATTGTTATCGCCTATCGGCATCATTGAATTTGGATTACTTGCACTCGTAATTACTCAAATCATTCGCGTCATAACATTGGTATGGCTTTATTTGAAAGCAAATGATTATATCTTTACTGGAATTAATTTATTTATCTTACTCATACTACTATATAGTTTATTTCGAGTTTAAATTATGAATTATTTTCAACACATCACTCAATCTAAAAATTTTAAAACATACGTCGTCATTCTTTTTTTCATGGTGAGTGGTCTAACGTGGTTAGGTATAAAAATTTATGCTAACTATTATCTCAGTACAGATAACGCTTATGTAAATGCAAATGTAGTACAAATCGCATCTCGTATAACAGGAGAAGTCAATGCTGTTGCTATTATCAATAACCAATACGTTAAACAGGGTGCCCTATTATTTGAAATTGATCCAAAACCTTTTCAATTAGCAGTCAATTCAGCTCAAGCAGAACTAGATGTAGCCGCAACCGAATTAGAAAATGCTCATGTTACTGAAAAACGTATAGTAAACCTCGTGCGAAATAAATATCTACCTCCTCAAGATAAAGACAATACCATTGCTCGTTTTAAAATTGCGCTATCGAAAGTCGAAGAAGCAAAAGCTAATCTCGCTCAAAACAAACTTCTCTTAACGTATACAAAAATCGTTGCACCTACCACTGGTTGGTTAGCAAATGTTTCCTTGCGTACAGGTGATATTGTGCTCGCTAATCAACCATTATTTGCCTTGATTAGTGATGAGGAATACTGGGTGGATGCTAACTTTAAAGAAACCGAACTCGCCAAAATTAAACGAGGACAAGTCGCAACTATTACTGTTGATATGTATCCTGATCATTCTTTTCAAGGTGTGGTTGAAAGTATTAGTGGTGGTACGGGAACCGTTTTTTCATTATTACCTCCACAAAACGCTACGGGTAATTGGGTAAAAGTCACCCAACGTGTTCCGGTTCGTATTCGTTTTCTAAATCCTGATCCAAACTTTCCACTACGTATTGGTACAACTGCTTCGGTAACAATTAGTTTAAATAAATAGACATGGCCAGCGAATTATATAAAAGCATCTCGCCCATTGACCGATGGCTCATTACCATTGTTGTTATGTCTGCAACGCTTATGCAAGTCATCGATAGCACTATCGTGAATGTCGCCCTTCCACACATGCAAGGGGAACTCTCTGCTTCTCCTAGCGAAATTACCTGGACCCTCACGAGTTATCTCATTGCATCAGCCATTTTTATGCCTCTAACAGGTTATTTTTCTGATCGCTTGGGTCGAAAAAATTATCTTATTTTTTCAATCGCTGGATTCACTTTTGTATCAGCATTATGTGGTGCATCCACCTCGTTAAATGAAATAATTATTTTTCGCTTATTGCAAGGTATAATGGGTGCAAGTTTAGTGCCATTATCACAAGCTATTCTAGCAGATATTTTTCCTCCAGAAGAACGTGGTAAAGCAATGGCGATTTGGGGTATTGGTATCATGGTTGGCCCTATTCTTGGTCCAACTTTAGGAGGCTATTTAACCGATGTTGCTTCCTGGCGTTGGACATTTTATATCAACGTTCCTATTGGTATATTCACTTTGTTACTCGCAAATATTATTCCTGATACACCCAAACATCCTCGCTATATGGATTGGATAGGATTTGGATTATTAACACTTGCGATTGGCGGTACACAATACGTGCTCGATCGCGGTAATCAAAACGATTGGTTTAGTTCAACTTCTATTTGCTTCATCACTTATCTTGCCATCACAGGCTTGCTTGGTTTCATTTTTCATAGCACACAAAAAAATTTGCATTCGGTATTTAGTTTGGACATTTTTAAAGATGAAAACTTTGTGCTTGCTAGTATCTTAATGCTTTTTTTTATAACTGCCATGTTCGGTGTGTTAGTCATTCTTCCACTCATGATGGAAGGATTATTCAATTACCCCGCTTTTACCACTGGATTAATTATTGCACCAAGAGGAATTAGCGGCATGATTAGCATGTTTATTGTTGGAAGATTTATCCTGCGTGTTG
Source organism: Gammaproteobacteria bacterium RIFCSPHIGHO2_12_FULL_37_34 (assembly GCA_001801495.1). Taxonomy (GTDB): domain Bacteria; phylum Pseudomonadota; class Gammaproteobacteria; order DSM-16500; family DSM-16500; genus Aquicella. The sequence continues at coordinate 559 of MGXW01000087.1, read as the reverse complement.
ATCCACGTTGGTTTATTATTACAGGCTGTGTGATTAGTGCTATTGGTATGTGGATCTGTACTTTTTACTCTCTAAACATTAGTCCATCCTGGTTAATTTGGCCTATGGTGTTGCAAGGTTTAGGAATAGGTATGATTATCGTCCCCCTTTCTACTGTCGCTTTCTCAACATTGCCTTATCCATTGCGAACCGATGCTGCTGGATTATTTAGTTTAGTACGTACAATGGGTGGCTCGATTGGTATCTCGATTGCCATTACCTTGTTCGTTCGTCGCACACAAGTATTTTGGAATGAATTAGGTGGTGGAGTAGAACCTTATCATCTAGCTGCTTACCAATATCTCGCGCCACTTCATCTTTTGCCTACTCAACCATTAGGTAACGCACTACTTGCGACTGAACTCCACCAGCAAGCAGCTATGTTGTCTTATATTAATGTATTTGTAGTGATGATGTGGTGTTTTTTGATGATGATTCCATTTGCACTCTTTTTAAAACGAGGGAAAAAAATGGCTACGCCAATTGAAATCAAGTGATTGATGTGATCGAGTAGGAGTCT